>JAUXWL010000469.1 GCA_030680155.1 Anaerolineales bacterium | reverse complement strand
ACTTGTATGTCCAACTCAATCCTGCTGCACTTCGCCGTTCGATTGACCTGAAAACCGCCAAACTTTGGAAAATTTCTCGGTAACATTTCCGCTTGATGCAACGTTACCGTCAAAGTAACATTTTATCTTGATGCATTACGCAGGCAAGGGATGCCCGACTCCATTTAATAACCCTACCCCAGTAGGGTCTGGATGCCAGACGCCCGCAATGGATTCACCGCATTTTTCGCATTTTCCCGCCCCCGTGATGTGATACTCGCGGACGACATACCCCCGCCTCTTCACCAGCCGATGCCTGCACGCCGGACACAGGGTATCTTCATACTCCCCGACCATGCCCGGTAAATTGCCCGCGTACACATACCGCAGCCCCGCCTCGCGCCCGATCTCCGCCGCACGGATGAGCGTCTTGGCGTCGGTGTTATCGGGCTCGGTCATTTTGTAATCCTTGTGGAAGGCCGTCACGTGCCACGGAATATCCACAGATAAACCTGCCAGAAAACGAGCCGCATCCCATAGCTCTTCGTTTGAATCGTTGAACCCCGGAATCACCAGTGTCACCACCTCCACCCATAATCCTGCTTCTCTGGCACGTTTGATTCCATCCAATGTGTGCTGCAGGGTGCCGCCCAGTTTACGATAATTTTTATCGTTCATGCACTTCAAGTCCACTTTATAGGCGGAGAGATACGGCGCGATGTATTCCATCACCTCGGGCGTGTTATTCCCGTTGGAGACGTAGGCGCACATCAGCCCGTTTGCCTTTGCTTCCTTGAAAATCTCCACTGCCCACTCGCTGGTGATGAGCGGCTCATTGTAGGAAGAGACCACCACCGCAGCATTTGTTTTGCGCGCATACTCCACCATCATCTGCGGCGTCATCTCGCGGATGAATTGCGCCGACGCATCCGCAGCGGGATCGCGCATGGCTTGGGAGGTCAGCCAATTTTGGCAGTAGGGACAATGATAATCGCAGCCCAACATTCCAAACGTCAGCGCATTTGTGCCGGGCAGCACATGTGCAAATGGTTTCTTTTCGATGGGGTCGCTTTGCAACGCCGCCACATAGCCATGCGGCACAAGTAACTTTCCGCCCCGATTAAACCGCACCTGACAAATCCCCCGCCTGCCCTCGCGGATCAAACAACGATGTCCGCACGCGAAACAGCGCACAGAGTCGTCGGCGAGTTTTTCGTACAACTCGCCTTCAACGGTCAAACTGTCAAGTTTGGATTCGAGTGAACTCATCATCTATAATATACCCATGTTAACCGTTGTAATTCAAGCCGGCGGGCAATCCTCGCGCATGGGCGAGGACAAAGCCCGCAAGCCATTTCTGGGCCAGCCGCTCATCCAACGCGTCATCGAGCGGATATCGCCCATTGCGGATGAAATCCTTGTGACGACGAATCGTCCCGCCGACTTCGCCTTTCTCAACCTGCGCCTCTTCCCGGACCTCAAACCTGGTCGCGGTCCATTGGGCGGACTCTACACTGCCATCGCTTCTGCCAGCCATCCGCTGGTGGCGGTGGTGGCATGCGATATGCCCTTCGCCAGTACCAGCCTCCTCGAAAACGGGATCAGCCTCCTCGTTAAGGAAGAAGCGGATGTCGTCATCGCAAAAACGGAGGAAGGCTACGAACCGTTCCACGCCGTCTATCGTCGTGCAACCTGCCTGCCTGCCATCGAAGCGGCCATTGATGCGGATCTGTGGAAGGTGATTGCGTGGTTTCCGCAGGTGAAGGTGCGCACACTATCGCCCGATGAGGTCAAAGCCTGCGACCCATCGGGCTTGTGTTTTTGGAATGTGAATACCCCCGAAGAATTTCAGCAAGCCGAACATATAGCCCGTCAAGCCAACTAAGCAACTGCCAAACTATCTAACAATCAAAACTGGACACCGCGCGTGTGCAACCACTTTCTGACTCGTGCTGCCCAGCAGCAAACCCGCCAGTTGACCGAGACCACGCGACCCCATGACGATGAGATCGCACTCGCTGGTCTTCGCTACTTCGATGATCGCTTCGGCAGGGCTGCCCTCCAAGATTCCTGGGTGAATGGGGCATGGCACTTCGCCCACTTCCTGCACAGCGGTTTCGAGGATTTTCTCGGCCTCGCCTTTGCGGCTGGAGATGGCGATCTGCATATTCGGTTCGCCAAGGTACATGGGGATGGGGTCGTACACAACCACAACGTACAATTCCTGCGGCTTGACAATGCGCGCCAGGTCGGCGGCTGTGTGTGCGGCGCGAAGGGCGTGTTCCGAGCCATCCACGGAGAGTAGGATTCTTTCGAACATGGTGCCTCCTTTTGTGTGGGGTACAATTCCACTATACAACAAAATAATAAGAAAACCATTTGAGGAGGTCTTCCACATGTCATTTAATCTCGATGCCATTCGTCAGCAATTTCCTGCGCTTGCTCGCAATGCGATCTTTTTCGATAACCCCGGCGGCACGCAGATCGCCAAGCAAAGCATTGACCGCGTCACCAGGTATTTGGTGGAGAGCAATGCCAATCACGAAGGCGCATTCGAGACCAGCATTGCCTCCGATGCCGTTCTGGATGAAGCCCATCGCGCAATGGCCGACTTCTACAATGCGGCGTCGCCGGAAGAAATCGTTTTCGGCAATAACATGACCACCATCACCCTGCACATCAGCCGCTCGATCTCACGCGAATGGCAGGCAGGCGATGAGATTGTGGTGACCCGCCTGGACCATGATGCGAATGTAACCCCCTGGGTACTCGCGGCGCAGGACCGGGGGGTAAAAGTCAATTGGGTGGATTTCGATGTGGAGGACGGTACGCTCAAGCTCGACGACCTGCAAAAGCATCTCGAACGCAAGCCGCGCCTGCTGGCGGTCGGTTACGCTTCCAACTCGCTTGGGACGATCAACCCTGCGCAGAAGATCATCAAAATGGCGCACGATGCCGGCACACTGGTCTACGTTGACGCGGTGCAATACGCCCCGCACGGTCCCATTGATGTCCAAAAGCTGGATTGCGATTTTCTGATTACCTCTGCTTATAAATTTTTCGGAACACATGCGGGGATATTGTATGGGAGGCGCGATCTTCTGGAGAAGTTATTTGCATACAAAGTGCGTCCTGCAACCAATAAACTTCCGGGGAAGTTCGAAACTGGCACACAAAACCACGAAGGCATTGCGGGCGTGCTTGGGACGATGGAATATTTTGAATGGATCGGGAAAGAATTTGGCGGAGAATATGCAGAGGGACTGGCTGGGGATAATTACCAAGGCCGGCGATTGGAACTAAAAAAGGCGATGACCGCCATCCATGCGTATGAATACGAACTGGGACGGGCGCTTCTTTCTGCGCTCGAATCTGTTCCTGGATTGCAGCTTTATGGCCTGGCTGACGTTCGCCGCTTGGAAGAACGTGTGGCTACCTTCTCGTTCCGATTGAAAGATTTACCCCCACGGGTTGTTGCTGAAAAACTGGCCCAATATGGGATTAACGTCTGGGACGGTCACTACTATGCCATTAATGTCACCGAGCGGTTTGGGGTGGAAGGCAAAGGCGGCATGGTGCGCGTGGGCGCTGCGCATTACAACACACTTGAAGAAGTGGCACGGTTAAGGGAATCTCTTATGAGAATTATCGCCGGGTAAACGCTTAAGAGGGCGTTTCTTAAGTCAGACCCTAAAGGTTTTCGCCGCAAAACAGGACCATCATTTGCAAAAAAGCGCCCACAAAACGGCGTTTTCGTAACCGTGGGAAACCTTTAGGGTCTTTGCTTACGAGTTAAGAAACAGTCTCTAAGGGTCTGTAAATAAATAGATTCCCTCATGCGCCCTCATCCCCAGCCCTTCCCCCGAAAGGGGAAGGGAGTCCCCTCTCCCTTCGGGAGAGGGTTAGGGTGAGGGAAAAACGTCCTTGCATGAATAGGCGCGGGAAGTTATTC
>JAUXWL010000468.1 GCA_030680155.1 Anaerolineales bacterium | reverse complement strand
ACTTGTATGTCCAACTCAATCCTGCTGCACTTCGCCGTTCGATTGACCTGAAAACCGCCAAACTTTGGAAAATTTCTCGGTAACATTTCCGCTTGATGCAACGTTACCGTCAAAGTAACATTTTATCTTGATGCATTACGCGCCCTACGCAGGGTGTGCAAGCAAACCATGTCAGCGGCAGTCGCTCAAGCCGCCGTACCCATATCTGGGCATACATCCTCGGCGGCGTTTTGCGAGGGAAATCCTGCGCCGGGGACGGCGCAGGGAGCAAGTCGTATGGACGCCCTACGCAGGTTATATCGCGGCTTAAAATGCGTCATCCTGTACAGGTAAATCGTTTACAATTGGACGAACCTGAAGGAGAATGCAATGATGGGCGAACCCTTATTCATTATGCTCGTGGAAGACAACGCGGATCATGCGGAGCTTGTGATCCGCACCATGGAAAACCATCACATCGCCAATCACATCAAACATTTTACAGACGGTCAATCTGCGCTGGATTACCTATTGAGGCGTGGTGGATATGAAGCCCCCGAATCAAGTCCCCGCCCGCACCTGATCCTGCTGGACTTGCGCCTGCCACGGGTGGACGGATTGGAAGTCCTGCAAACCATAAAGGCGAACGAGGAACTGAAGGGGATACCTGTCATTATCCTGACCACATCCGAGGCGGAAAAGGATGTGGCACGCGCCTATAACAACCACGCCAACAGTTATCTTGTGAAACCTGTAGGGTTTGAAGAGTTCAGTAAACTTATGAACGATCTCGGTTTTTACTGGCTTGGATGGAACACCCACCCCTACTCATAAAACATCCGATGCCATACGATACGATCAATATCCTGCTGATCGAAGATGAAGACCCTCACGCAGAACTGATTCAACGCGCATTCGAGGATCAGGATACGCGCGTCCACATCCGGCGCGTGAAGTCTCTGGCGGAAGCGCGCGCCCAATTGCTGCGTCAGGAGCCTTCCCTGATTATCGCAGACTGGCGTCTGCCGGATGGCGAGAGTATGGAACTGCTCCCGAACCGCCAGGACCCGCTTGCCACTCCCATCATCCTGATGACAAGCTATGGGAATGAACGCATTGCGGTGGAGGCGTTGAAGTCCGGCGCGCTGGACTATGTTGTCAAATCCCCCGAATCCATGCTGGATATGCCGCACCTGGCAGAGCGCGCCATCGAACAATGGGCGGCACGCGCGGAGCGGATGCGCATGCAAAAAGCCCTGCTCGAAAGCGAAGCGCAATTCCGCCTGCTCGCGGAAAATGCAAGCGACATGATCTCGCGCCTCACAACCGACGGGTGCATGTTATACGTTTCCCCGGCCTGTAACACCATTCTTGGCTACACCCCCGAGGAGATGACGGGCAGGATCTGCTTTGACCTGATCCACGAAAAAGATCGCCGAATGCTTAAAATCCTTTTCAAGGGCGAAGCAAACGATGTCACCAAGACAATTGCCCATCGGGCGATGCACAAGAACGGGCAGTACATCTGGTTGGAATCATCTGCCCGCGCGATTCATGACCGTCAAAGCGACGAGATCATCGAAATACAAGCCTCCTCCCGCGACATTACCGAACGCAAGAATGCGGAAGAAGCCCTGCAGCTTGCTCATCAAAGCCTGCAGGATGCCTACGAAAGAACCATCGAAGGATGGGTGCGGGCGCTCGACCTCCGTGACCGTGAAACCGAGGGGCATACCCAGCGCGTAACCGAATTAACCCTCAAGGTGGCGGGCAAGCTTGGCTTTACCGACGAAGAACTGGCGCATATCAAACGCGGCGCCCTGCTGCATGACATGGGAAAAATGGCAATCCCGGACGACATCCTTCAAAAACCAGGACCGCTCAGTGAAGCCGAATGGGAAAAGATGCGCCGCCATCCCATTTATGCGTATGAAATGCTTTCCCCCATATCGTACCTGCATCCCGCGCTCGAAATTCCCTTTTACCATCATGAACGCTGGGACGGAAGCGGCTATCCCCGTGGTTTGAAAGGCGAGGAGATTCCGCTGGCCGCACGCCTGTTCGCCATTGTAGATGTGTGGGACGCCCTGTGCAGCGACAGACCCTATCGCAAAAAACTTCCACGGCGTGAGGTGGTTGAATACATCCGCGAAAAATCGGGAACCCTGTTCGAACCAAAATTAGTGGATGTCTTTCTATCGGTAATAGAAATCGAATCAGACAAATAAAAAGGACGGCGCCGAAAGCGCCGTCCTTTTTATTTGAGTTATCTCGCGCCAAACGGCACGGTCCTGGCAGGTTCCTTCTGCACGCTGATCAAAACCGCGCGCACTGAAATACGGTTGGCATAGGAATTGGTGGCTTCGTTGTAATCCTTGCATGTGACCAACGTCAGCCAGGAGTCCGTTTCGTGCTTCAACACAGAGGTGTTGTTCGGAGCAATCACCTTGTTCTCACGCACTTGATAGGTATACACATACCCATAGGCATGCACTATTACCTTGTCACCCCATTTAAGGTTGCCTAGCTTCGCAAACGGACCGCTAACACCATTTGCCAATGTGACGTGACCGGTCACTGCGCTGTTGCCCTTCCAGGATGGGAATGCGGTTCCTTCCAACCATCCGGCCTGGTTGCCCAACCAGGACACATTCCAGTCTCCATCCACCAACGGCACGCCAACGATGGGCATCTGAACGCCCAGGTTGGGGATCTCCAACCAAACATCCGTGGACAAATACATCTTTGAAGCGGGTTGTTCCGGAAGCGCGGTGATCACGCCGGGCGCAAAGCCCGTGACCGGCAGCAGGAAGGGCAGGTTAAGCGGCTCAATCGTTCCGCCACCACCACCGCCAGGTTCGCGAGTCCAGACAACCTGATTCGAACCAATGATGGAGGTACCAAGGACGGTCTCTTCTTCAAAATTACCATCGCCGTCCACGTCCACGCGGGCAAAGCCCTGGTTTTGCACCTGGTTCACATTATCATCAACCGTAACACGGAAGGTGATCACGACTTCATTCGCGGCAGTTGCCTCTGTGAGGTTGCCGTCATCGGGACCGATCGTCCCCTGCCATTGAATGCGGTTATTACCCGCATCATAGCCGCAGAATGCATTGGGGACTGCGGTCGGACTCAACGGCAGGGAAACCACAGCCGCATTCGAGGAGGAACCGCGCGGTACGCAGGTGATGCTGCCCGGCACGTAGGTCGTGCCAACGGGGATGCCATCCGTTACCTGAACGTCAATCGCGGTTGTATTGCCGCTGTTGATCCAAACCATGCGGAATTCCATCTCCGGTAAGCCTGCGTCGTTGAATGTCTTGATGGCAGATGGTGGATCGAAAATACCTCCAACCTCGACGCTGCTCTCATTGTTATTCGGATTGGGATCTGTCTCATTTCCGCTGACACTGGCGGTATTTGTAATACTGCCAACCTGTGTAACGGTTGCCGTAATTTCCAAACTCACCGAACCGCCGGAATTCAAGTTTCCGATGGTCCAAATCCCTGTATTGCTGTCATAAGCCCCGCCGCCATCATCGGAAACATAATCCAGCCCGGCGGGCAGCATATCATCCACAACCACCCCGGTAGCGTCCGAAGGACCGTTGTTCGTGACGGTAATGGTGAAGACAACATCCTCGCCGAATATCGGGGATGGGTTGTCCACGGTTTTGGTTATGGCGAGGTCAGCGAGTCCATCCGCCGACGCGCTGTCGGTGGAGCTATTGTTCCCTTCATTGCTTTCATTCACGTTCCCGTCAGGATCCACCACAGCAGTATTCTCGAGATCGCCGGATGTCGTGACGGTCACATCAACCGTCACGGTGAAGGAAGCGCCCGCTGCCAGCGTCACATTGCCGCCGCCCGCCGTGCAGGTAATGACATTACTGGCATCCATCGCGCAAGCCAGGTTTGCCACCGCAGGCGTCGGGCTGCTCAGGTTCGCGTACGTCGCGCCGGCCGGGAGCGCGTCGCGCATCACTACGTCGCCGGCCGCAAAGGTTGCGGTGTTATTGGCATTTGTTACTGTGATCGTCCATGTAAACGTATTGCCTGGATACAACGGGCTGGCAGCATCATTGGACTTGGCTATCGCCAGGTCCGGTAATACATCCGTGAAGGTCACTTCCGCGTCGTCGTCGTCGCTCGCGGAATTGCCGTCCGCGTCCTCCGCTTCCGCCGTGAAGGTGTTGGTGTGGGTCGTCCCTGCCGCGCCGCTCAGGCTCGTGGTGTAGTCGAAGGTGCAGCTCGCGCCCGCCGCCAGCGTCGTTCCAACCTGGCAGTCCGCGTCGCCGCTGATCGTGAATTGGTCGTCGCTCAGGCTCGTGATCGTCACGGGGACTGCCCCGCTGTTCGTCACCGTGTAGGTGAAGGTCACCGATCCGCCCGTCTCAGACACGCTGACCGGGTTGGCGCTCTTTGTTACCGTGATGGCAGGCAACACATCAAAGAAGTCGTTGCCTGTGCTGTTATCGCCCGCGTTCAGGGTCACATCTATACGGTTGACCCCATTGGCACTGCCGTCCACGTCGCCCGTGCTGGTGTATCCGCTCGGATCGCTCTCCACCACGTAGTAGTCGCCTGCGGGCAGGTTCGGGAACGAGTAATTGCCGCTGGCATCCGTCGTGGTGGTGACTATCAGGTTGTCGCTGCCGTCGTACAGGGTCACGGTCACGTTCTCGATGCCCGGCTCACCCGTGTCGAAGCCGCCGTTCCCGTTCAAGTCGTTGTACACCGTGCCGCTGATGCTGCCGGGAGTGTAGTAGCCGTCGTTGCCCGCGCTGGTATCCTGCCCCGCAACTGCGGTCACGGTCGTTGGGTCAGCGCCCTCGGTTTGCGTCCAGCCAGCCGGAACGACACTGGTGAAGTCTGTGTCGGTTTCATCTACGT
>JAUXWL010000372.1 GCA_030680155.1 Anaerolineales bacterium | reverse complement strand
ACAACGTAGCATGTGAACATAACCACAAGAAAACGATTGAAGGCTTTGTCCTTTATCAATCAGCACATGAATCCTTCGCTTTTTTACTGGGTATGCTAATTTTTGGAGCAATAGTACTTTCTCTCCGACAAACTGCTAGATCAGGATCAAGGATCTTCGCCAGAGCTATCGGTGGCAGCGAGATCCTTCCTTCCCCTTTAATTATGACGCTTTCTTTGTACTGTCCCCACTCCAGTATCAGTAGATCACGAAAACCTCGCGTAGTTTGCGCTCTCTAGCGCAAATCTGGCGGTAGAGACCGCCAATTACGCGCTTTCGTGAAGTACTGAGTATGGTTTTTAACGGCAAGTGAGAAGAGTTTCCTTCCGGCGTTATCCCTACATTCAAGCGTGTCATCAAACCTGCCGCCATATCCCCTCCCAATGCGCAAACTATAGAAATAGAATATTGAAAATTATCTACTCGACTTTTGCAGCACTTTAACAACCGAATACTCCAATAGCAAGCAGTAAAGCGGGAGAAGTTGTACAAATTCATCATCTCAATGATGGAGGTACACCATGCTGCCGTTAGTTGATTTTCCTGAACTGGCGCAACACTACGCGCCTTTCTTTGAGGATGTTTTTTCGGGAGCAGCGTTCGTCGAGTTTCAACGCTACATCAGCGGATTGATCGTTTCAGAGAATAAAACGGTCGAGGGCATCAACCGCCTATTTGTAAATGAGAGCCGTAATCAAAGCAGTCTCAATCGCTTGCTCACGGTCAACCCATTCTCATTACAAGAGTTGAACCAAAAACGACATGCCCGACCTCAACGAAATGGAAGCGTGGAGAACTTCAACGGCCGGTTCCAACCACGTTTGTTCCAGCGTCATTTTACTCGAGTCAGCGCTCTCAAACGCGAGTTGCAACGTTTGCAGGAAACCGTGAACTCACAACATGTGCAGCGCAAACTGGGCGGCTTGACGCCCGAACAATATCGGCGACGCAAGAAACTTCAGATATTGCCGCCACGCTTTGTTGTGCCTACCGAGACCTTGCCCATTGCAGCGGGTCGCGTGATTTTCATTCGGCAAGTGACCATTCATGGCAAGATTCACTTGCTCAGTCAGACCTTCAACGTTGGCAAACGCTTGAAAGGTCAATATGTTAAGGTTGTTCTGGATACACAACGCGCACGCTTGACTGTCTATGTCAAAGCTCGCATCTTCAAGCGCTGGGCGTATCCTTTCTTGAAGCGCTAACCGACATCCATCCCCCATTCGTGTCGGTTCCCACACACATTTATGTCAACACTTACCTGTCGGTACTTCGGAGCTTTTTTATGTCAGGGATGTGCTGTCGGTTCGCACCCTGGATTACTCGTAATCGTCGTCTGGCAAGAGACTATGAAAGACTCGCAGAAACAG
>JAUXWL010000371.1 GCA_030680155.1 Anaerolineales bacterium | reverse complement strand
TCGTGCGGGCAGGTGCGGATACATTCCATGCACAGACCACAGTAGGTGTTCCTGGTCAGCCCGCCGGGGAAGACATCCCACGGGCAGCCATATCCAGCAGATGAACCGTTACCCCCTACGGGGATTCGATAACAAGGCTTGCCTTCACACTTGACGCAGATTTGTTTATCTTTGATGCGTAATTCAATTGGCGCAGTCTGTGAATACAAACCGATAAACCCGCCAACGGGACAGAGATAACGGCAGAAGGCGCGGCGTTCAAAGATCGTACTTAGTCCAATGGCAGCGAAGAGCATGGCAGCAAGCACGATCCCAGTGATGTTTGGGGTGGTGAGCAAAACACTACTGAAGAGAGCCAGAAGAAGGAATGAAATATTTTGCAGCCAAATGTTGCGGAATATTTTTGGCACGCGCAGGTTGAGCCATTTCGGTTTTTTATCAGGCGGACCTAGTACCGCGCCGCGCTGCAGCCATTCGCCGGGCAGGGGGATGGGACAAACTGCGCACCATCCGCGACCGAAAAATGGTACAGCAACGAGGATCAGGATCGCCCACCAGGCAATCCACACAAAGATGATGCTGAAGTTATGACTGCCAACAGGTGTGCCGATGAGTCCCGCAAGAATGGCGAAGATATACCCGACCAGCATGACGACAAAGATTGCTAGTTGCGGGTAGCGGCTTTTGAGGGCGGATTTGAGGAGAGGCAGGCGGGTGAGTTCCATGGTGGTAAGTGGTAAATGAGTGATCAGTGATCAGTTTTCAGTGATCAGTTTTCAGTTGGAGGCGAGGGAAGAGGAGGAGTCCGATGGACGCGAGCAAGGCTAATCCAAGTGAACGAAAAAGCCATTCGTTTGAACCCACCACCAACCTGCCGATCATGAACGGGTGCATCGCGCCGCAGGTGACGTTGCAACGAAAGCGGAAGGAGCCTGGCTTGTCGGCAGTGAAGGTCAAGGTCGCAGATTGTCCTGGGTCGGCTTCAACGGATACATCGTATCCATCCACATACAGTCCGTGCGCCACATCGGTGCTGATGAGTTGAAAGGTCACAGTGTCGCCGGGGTTGACATGAATCTCCGAGGGAGAATAGGCAAATTGCCCCGCATCAATCTCAAAGACTTGTGCTGAGCCTGGTCGAAGCATCCGCTCTTGAGGCGTGATGGGTGGAACTGGCAGAGGCGCAAATGCCACCACCAGTCCAGCCAACAACAAGAGGAGAAGAATGAAGCGAGATCGCATGAGATTAGGGAATATTGGAGGGTCCGTACTTGGAATAAGCGGCATCCACATAGGCTCTGGCATCCTGGGGACTCTTTCCATCCCGCAGCATACGCATCACATCCTGTGTAATGTCCACGCAGATGGAACAGCCAAGGGCATGATTATCGAATGATATCTTCCCGCTGGCGTCCACATCGGAGACGTAGCAATCATAATTGGATACATGCCCGATACCTCCGCAGCCGCAGTAACAGGGAATGTTCTTCATGATGTCAGGGTTTTCTGCATTGAATTGATAGGCTGTCTGCACGGTCACAGGCGCGGATTGCACCTCCGCGGGCATTTGATCCATGGGCATCATGCGCAGGTCGCTGGATTGGCTTTGGGTGGAACAGGCGGAAATTGCAGTGGTCAATAAGACTGCAACGAGGGGGAGTAGTAAAAGTTTGTGTGTTCTTGAGAACATATTGGGTCCTCCATATTCGGATGACCCAATGGTAGTCTGACAATGAAGTCCGCTCCAGCGTAGTATGGCGGGCGAGGGTATACGCCAAATGGCTTATGACGAATGTCATCAAAAAACTTCGGAAGTCTCACAGACTTCCGAAGTTTGAGATCACTCTTCCTCAATGGGATGTTCCACTTCACCCGACATAAATACATCGGGATCTTGTTCAAAGACGCGCAGAAAGGCACGGGTGTGGAAATACGATCCGCTCACCGCGATACACGGCACTCGGGTATTTGGAGGGGTCGTCCAGTTTGCCTCCGCAGGCGGTTGTATATTCGGGTAATGGGGTGGCGTCAGGTTCAGTGGTAACACCACAGTTAAGTGTGGTTACCTACCACAGGCAAAAAATCGATCCGCTAATCTGCGCGAATGTGATTTAGATTAGCGAAAATTCGCGTAAATTCGCGGATAAACTACCCCGCCGCAAGCGGACGGGGTGTCGGCTTGCTAAAATAGTTTAAGTTGCTGAACATGTAACTGTTTATATTCTTGTTCTTGACCTTGATCCTTAGAGACTGTTTAAAAAGTCTGTGACCTGTCATGCTAAGCACCGTTTTTCTGGCGCGAAGCATCTCTAAATCGGTTTCGAGACCCTACAGGCGCTAGAAAACGCGCCCTCAGGGTGACATGTTTTGACTTATTAAACAGCTTCTAAAGGTTTTCGCCGCAAAACAGAACCATCATTTGCAAAAAAGCGCCCACAAAACGGCGTTTTCGTAACCGTGGGAAACCTTTAGGGTCTTTGCCTACGAGTTAAGAAACAGTCTCTTAGGGTTTCTTTGCGAGGAAAATGTACGGCAGCGAATTTTATTTTCGCTCATAAGTCATTTCAAGGAGCTGAGCCATTTCCGTTCGGTTTCGCCTCGAAAATACGGCTCTTTCTGGACAGCAATTCCAAATCTAAAATTGTGTAGAAGGCAAAGATGCCAAACCTTAACGCAAAGACGCAACGCC
>JAUXWL010000352.1 GCA_030680155.1 Anaerolineales bacterium | reverse complement strand
CACCCCCGAGCCGACCAGCGTGACTTCCTTTGGCGCATCCACGGTGACGATGAAGAAGGACATATCGGCATAGGTCACGTCCCCTGCTTGCGGCGGGATTTCGACATTCCAGCCTTCATCGTCATAGACGGGAATCATTGGGTAGGCGTGCGCCAACGCGAGGACATTGTTATAGTATGCCTGCACGCCGTAATTCAAGTCCACGCTTTGCGGGACGGTGATCTTGAAATCCATGCGGATCGTGACGGATTGGTTTGGCTGCAAAGGAGTTGCCAACGGCACAGTGAGCAGGCTGTTGTTGAATGAGTATTTTGGCGCAACGGCTGTTTCGTTGACTGTCAGATTCTCCACGCTCATTTCCCCGCCGAGGATGTTGGGGAACAGGCGAAAGTTCACTTCGTTTAACGGCACATCCTCCGCGTTGGTGTAAGTGACGGTTTGCCTGCCGTCTATGTGATAGAGATCGTCGGCGATGACATAGTCAATGACGTAGATGCTGGCGTGGGTCAATTCGTCGAGGATGGGGTGATATTCTTCGGCCAGTCCGTTTTGGAATTGGGTGAGGTCTGCGGGCGGGGAGGTGGGGGGCAGCGCTTCGAGCGGAGATTCTGTTTGCGGGGCGAAGAGCAGGCATGAGGTTAGGGAAAGAAGCGTAATGATCGGGAGTAGGAAAAACTTCTTCATTAAATTTGATCCTTAAGGAAGTCCAGTGCGCGGGCGAGGACATCATCCGAATTAAGAATGTTGGTGTCGATTATGATGTTGGCGTGTTCGCGCGCGTGGGACAGCCTGCGCTGCTGTTCTTCATGGTCGGCGGGAACCCAGTTTAGTTTTCGGCGGCTGGTGGAGTTTTCAAAGGAACATTCGAGAAAGATGAGGATGTCTGGGTTGGTGATGACCTGCCACATGTGCCTGACGTAGGAGTGTTCCTGCGCGATATGACGACAGCGATAACCGTGTTTTTCGAGTCCTGCAATCAGCGTGGATTTCCCCGACCCGCACGGGCCGACGACACCGATGAGCGGGGAGTTATTTTCGTCTTTCATTCTCATGGAGGATGCGTTTGAGCTGATCGGGTCCGCCGAGCACGGCGATGACATCCCCCGCGCGCAGTGGGCTGGTATTTTGGGGCGGCATGTGCGATGTGTGGTCGTGGCGCAATAGGACGATGTTGATGTTGTAATGGTTTTCAGCATAGCCGACAGTTTTGCCGTCGATGGGCGATCTTTGTGCAATGCTGAGTCTCGCAAGGCTGAGCAACTGACCTTCAATCGAGATCGGGTTGGTCACATCCACGCCTGCGGCGGCGGCGGCAAAGATGGGCGCCGCCATTTCGGTGGCGCTCAGGGCAATGAAGCCGAATTGTTCCTGAAGTGAGTGGGCGAAGTCTTCATCGAAGATGCGAATGACGACCTGGATGTTTGGGTTCATGCTCCTTGCCTTGAGCGCGATTTGCAGGTTCATCGCATCGTTCTGGCTGGCAAGGATGATGGTGCGCGCTTTTTTGACGTTCGCGCCTTCCAGCGAGGACGGACGTGTGGCATTGTCGTTGATGACGGGGATGCCAAGCGTACGCGCTCCGTTCAGGGTGTCTACGTTTGGATTCTGTTCGATGGCCACGATCTGTTTTCCCATTTCGTGCAGGGTGCGTGCAACACGGTAGCCGAGATGTCCCAGCCCGATGAGAACGATGTGGTTTTTGAGTGTGGATGCAACTGCCATTTCCCATTCCTTTGAGCGCGCGCGGCGATTGAAGAGCAGATTGCCGAAATCTGCCAGTCCCTGCGCCAGCGCAATAAGCCCGATGACGGGCATGAAAAAGTGAAATAACTGCAAAGCGATGTGATGAGGAAAGTCACGATTGGGGGGTTGTAGAAACGCTGCAATGAGCACAATGTAAATCGACTCGGCGATACTGTCCATGGGTTCGTTTGTTAGTTTTGCGAGGTGGTCATATAAAAATCCGCCGCCGATGACTGCGAATGTGAACCAGAATATCGGCGTGCGAAATTCGCGCAGCAGGATGATCGTATCGCGCATGGATGCCTGGATGTGCATCCAGTGGCGCATCCTTTTTTGATTACGCATTGATGGGCAGCCTCACGCTCATGCGGCGGACATCGTCGCCGCCGCGCGGGGAGACTTTCAGCGCCAGCACACTGATATCGTCAGCGGGGCGGTTGTCATCGAGGCGTATTGCTTCCGCCAACAGGGTGTCGGCGAGTAGCTGAGGGGATGGGTCTTGATATTCCAAAACTGAGAGGATGGTCTGGCGGATGTCCATCGGTTGTCCGCGCCGCTCACCCGCGTGGGAAATGCCGTCGCTGAAAATAACGATCATGAGCCCCGCCTGGATTTCGAGTTCAGTGATGACGGGGCGCACATTGCGTGAGGTCCCCAATGAAACACTTTCCTCATTGTGCGCGTCAATATCTTCGCCGCGGCAGATGTACATGGGCGCGGGATTGTTGCGCGCCAGCACGATGGTCTTGCTGTGCATATCCACCGAGGCAATGTTGAGGGTGCAGGTCACTTTGCCTGCCTTGTCTGCAAACAGCGCATCCGATGCGGCGCGCGCTGCTGCGCCATCGCGCACGCCCTCAGCGATCAATCCGATCACCTTGCGGACGACCATCATTGAAACGGCTTTTGCGCCGCGTCCGCTGGTTTGTCCATCCGCCAGTACCACAGAAAGTCCGCCAGTAGGGCGCTCCACGACCTCAAGCGTGTCACCGCTTTCGGAAACCGCGTATTTGTTGATCTTTGCGACTGCGATTTGGATCTCCATGAGGTGGATTTTACATCGAATTTCGCCGTGAGACATAGCAATCTTTTCATCGTGCCAGGTATCTGTTACCCAGCCAAACAGCCTGGTGTTCATGCAAACCATGTCAGGCGACTTGCTCCCTGCGCCGGGGACGGCGCAAGATTTCCCCCGCAAAACGCCGCCGAGGATGTATGCCCAGATATGGGTATGTATGCCCAGATATGGGTACGGCGGCTTGAGCGGCTGCCGCTGACAACCTTTGCGTGCATACACAGCCTGAATCCGACTTGACGCTACTGCCGCCTCCATATATAATCAGCCCGCTTCGTTCAAAACCAACCAGACGGGCTCTCATGCCCGTCTGATGTATGTATAAAGGAGAAAGTTTCATGACCCCACATCCAAAGCGCAAACATTCCAAGGGACGCCGTGACCGCCGTCGCGCGCATGACGCCCTGTCCGCCGTCGGCACCGTCGTCTGCTCCAACTGCGGCAACAAACGCCTGCCCCACACCGTTTGCTCCACCTGCGGCTACTACAAGGGACGCGAAGTTATTCAGGTTAAGAAAGAAAAGAAATCCAGCGAATAGGCGCGTATCTTGCCGCCCGCAAAACGGGTCGTGACATTCACGACCCGTTTGTGTTTTAACGGATAAAATTCGGAATGCGGACTTCAGTCCGCATTCCGAAAACCTGGAGACAGAATTCATGAAACTGTACTTGTTTAGCGTCCAAAAGTAGAATTTCGTAAAGTGTCAAAAGTCTTGAAAAAATGAGGCTGAAAAACTCTTGCAAAAGAAGAGCAGGAAATTGTAAACTGATGACGATGAGCAGAAAACGGAACACAAACAAACTT
>JAUXWL010000350.1 GCA_030680155.1 Anaerolineales bacterium | reverse complement strand
GCGGGGAAATCCCATGTGGACGCCGGCGTCGATCAACGCTTCGGTGAAGAGGAATACGTAGGCGGGACCAGAACCCGAAAGCGCGGTTGCCATGTCGAGATAACTTTCATCTTCCACGAACACTTCCTCGCCCAATGCGCCAAGGATGGCGCGGGTCATTTCCTGTTGTTCGGCGGTCACTTCCTTTGATGCCGCCCAGACGGTAATCCCCTCCCCAATTTGCCCCGGCGTATTCGGCATCGAGCGGACGATGGCTTTGTGTTTCAGCCCAGCGCTCATTTTTTTGATGGTTGCGCCCGCAATAATGGACAAGACCAGCGCATCCGAGCGGATGCCTTTCAGCCCTTTCATGACTTCGGTCAGCCGCTGTGGTTTGACGGATAGCACGACCACGTCCGCTTCATGGATGGCGGCGGCGTTGTCGGTGGTGGCTTTGATGCCATATTTCTTTTTCAATTCCTCGCCCCGTTGGCCGCGCGGGCCGGATGCGGTGATGTTTTTTGCATCCGCCAGTTTCTTGCGCAAGAGGCCCGCGATCATGGCTTCCGCCATCACGCCGGGTCCGATGAATGCGATTTTTTTCTTGAGCATGGGAACTCTCCAACTACATGATAAAAGAGCGGAGGCAATATCCGCTCACTAACTACAAATTACTGATAACTGGTCACTGATTACTGAACATGCTGTAACGCCACGCGCAGGCGTTCCTCCACTTCCTTTGGCGCATCTTTCGGGATGGCTTGAATCGCGGCTTGCGCTTCGACCACCGAGTAGCCAAGCGAAGTCAACGCGGCGAGCACTTCGCTGTCATAATCGGCAAATGCGGCAACTCTGGCAAGAGTGTCCAGTGGCTGGAGTTTGTCCTTCAGGTGGAGCGCCATTTTTTGCGCGGTCTTCTTGCCCACACCGGGTACTTTGCCGAGCAATTCCTCTTCACCGCCAAAGATCGCCCGCTGGATGGTATCAAGTGTCAGCGTGGAAAGAACCGAGAGCGCCACCTTGGGGCCGACCCCGTCCACGCCGAGCAGGATGTGGAAGAGGTCGCGGTCCGCCTGGGATTCGAATCCATAGATCGTTAACGCATCTTCCCTAACGACCAGATGGGTGAACAAAAAGAGCATTTCCCCCGCTGTGGCATTGGCGCGCACAGGCGCAGGGACGAAGACTCGCAGACCCACGCCGCCGACTTCGACGATGAGGGCGTTCTCTTCGATTTGGGAAATTTCTCCGCGCAGGGTGGCTATCATGGCTGTATTTTAACTTGTTTGTCAGCAAACTACCACCGCCGTCATGGGCGGCGCAGGCGCTGGACACGAAGTACACGAAGGTTAAATAATGAATTCTCTACCGTACACGCAAACCCTAAAGCCTGTCCTGAGCTTGTCGAAGGGGTCTCCTTTTCCTTCGCAGATTCTCGATTCGCCGAAAAGACCTTTAGGGTTTCTTTGCGAGGAAAATGTACGGTAGAGAAATAATGAAAAGGTTTTCCGTTGTGTCTCTTTGCCTGCACCGCGCAGCAGGCACGCGTGTGAACTTCGTGTTTAATTGGTTTTTGCAGTGGACTCATGGATGAAAAGGATTTAAGCGCATGATCAATTCTGTTTATTTCTGAATATTTCCAACCAAATCCAATTCAGGGGCAATCCTGCGCATGGCTTGGATCACATTGCCAACATGCTCCCAGATTTCCACGCCGAGTTCCCTGGCGGCATGTTCCATTTCAGAGCGGTCCGTGCCGGCAGCGAAGGCTTTATCCTTCCACTTCTTTTTGACCGAACTCGCTTCAAGGTCATGCAGCGAACGCGAGGGACGCACCAACGCCACGGCAGTGATGAGACCCGTGACTTCATCACACGCTGCCAGCGCTTTGCGGCGGACCGTATCACGCGGCACGCCGGTATGGTCGGCGTGACTCAAAATATCCTGAATGATCTCCTCGCTTACCCCGCGCTCGCGCAGGATCGCAGACCCCTTTTGCGGATGCTCTTCAAGTGTGGGATGGATCTCCCAATCAAAATCGTGGAGCAGACCGAGCAGCCCCCACAGTTCGACATCTTCACCGTACTTCTCGGCGTAGAAACGCATGGACGTTTCCACCGAAAGCATGTGGCGGACAAGGCTTTCACTCTTCACAAATTCACGCACAAGGGCAAGGGCTTCTTCACGATTCATTTGGGTTTTCTCCATTTCAATATTGTCAGTTGAAAGAACTTCGCATATTTTTTTTCTCTTGCTCTTAAACCCTATCCGCAAATTCCCGGAGCGCGGACTTTTGAATTTTTCCAAATTATTCTGACAATACTGTAGCGCAAGGCATGTCCTGCCTGCGCCAGTGCCGTAGGCACAGGTGAGTTCATCGAAGGATTCATCTTGCGAGTGGCAAATGGGCTGCCAAAGTACGCGCAATGTGAACATTGCGGTACTTAGTCCGCGCTCCGGGGATTTTTAATCAAGCCTCTGCAAAATATGACTCACCGCTGTGGACGCCGGTCCGCCC
>JAUXWL010000342.1 GCA_030680155.1 Anaerolineales bacterium | reverse complement strand
TTGACCTTTCCTCGACGGAATCGGCAAGAGTACCATCTGGCGCAGGGGCAATCCTAAAAAAGCCTTGCGGCGTTGCGTCTTTGCGTTAAGGTTTGGCATCTTTGCCTTCTACACAATTTTAGATTTGGAATTGCTGTTTTTTGCGGTCAGAGTGTGAATGGGTTATCATAGGAAGGTAATTCACATTGAGGAGTACCATCATGAAACGAATAGGAATTCTTACAGGCGGCGGCGATGCGCCTGGCTTGAACGCGGTCATCCGTGCGGCAGTGAAGACGGCGCTCAATGACTA
Organism: Anaerolineales bacterium; assembly: GCA_030680155.1. Classification (GTDB taxonomy): domain Bacteria; phylum Chloroflexota; class Anaerolineae; order Anaerolineales; family Villigracilaceae; genus Villigracilis. The sequence continues at coordinate 1,278 of JAUXWL010000342.1, read as the reverse complement.
TGGCTGCGAGGCGCTGGGGATTCGAAATGGGTACGATGGTTTTCTCGAAGAGGACGGCATCATTTCGCTGGGGCGCGAAGAGGTGCGCGGCATTCTGCCGCGCGGTGGGACGATACTCGGCGCGGCGAATCGCGGCAATCCTTATGCGCGCAAGGTCATCCGCGATGGCGTGGAAGTGACCATTGATGTTTCCGATCAGATCGTGAAAGGCATCGAGAAACAAAAAATGGACGCTCTGCTCGTGCTTGGGGGGGATGGCACGCTTCATATTGCACATGAACTTGCCCGCAAGGGTGTACCGGTCATTGGCGTGCCAAAAACAATCGATAACGACATTGGCGGGACGGAGATCACCTTCGGGTTCGATACGGCGCTCAACATCGCCACCGAAGCATTGGACCGTCTGCACACCACGGCAGAGTCCCATCACCGCGCGATGGTCATCGAATTGATGGGGCGTGATGCGGGCTTTATTGCCTTGAATGCGGGCGTCTCCGGCGGCGCGGATGTGATTCTGATTCCTGAAATCCCGTTCAAGTTTGAGAGTGTGATGGCGAAGATCCGCTTTCGCGCCGAGAGGGGACGCAAATTCAGCCTCCTCGCCGTTTCTGAAGGGGCCAAACCGCAGGGCGGGGCGCAGGTCTATTCGCGCAAAGGGGATGAAGTCTATGTGCCGCGTTTGGGCGGGATCGGTCAGGTGGTGGCGGAATATATTGACGGACAGGGATTCGAATCACGCGTGACCGTGCTTGGTCATTTGCAGCGTGGCGGGACTCCCACTGCATTTGACCGCTGGCTCGCCACCCGCTATGGCGCGGCGGCAGTCCGTTTGGCGGCGCGCGGCGGATTCGACCGCATGGTGGCATTGCAATGCGGCGAGATCACAGACATCCCGCTCGAAGAGGCAACAGCCGTGCCCAAGCGGGTAAACCTCAATGGGGATTCAGTCATCACTGCCCGGAATATTGGCATTTCCTTCGGGGATGAATAAAACAATACGGGTCGCGCAAAAGCGGGACCCGTAACTTTTTACTTATTATACTTATTACTCGTTACTTCATTTACTTCTCGAAAACAAACTGCCCATTCTTATAGAACGACTCGCCATCCACGAGGATCTCGGAGTCTTTGCGCATGTCGCAGATCATATCCCAGTGGATGACACTTTTATTTTTAGAACCAGTTTCGGGGTAGCCTGCGCCGAGCGCCATGTGGAACGAACCGCCGATTTTCTCGTCGAACAGGATATTACCCGTGAATTGCTGAATGTCAAAATTC
>JAUXWL010000337.1 GCA_030680155.1 Anaerolineales bacterium | reverse complement strand
ACCGCTAACCGCTAACCGCTAACCGCTAACCGCTAACCGCTAACCGCTAACCAAAATGCGCCGTTACAAATACTATTTCATTCTCGCTTTTCTTGCCCTCACCGCGTTTGCGTGTGTTTTTGCATTTCTGTACTACATCCCTGCCCGCGCCTCATCGCTTTACGGTTCGCCCGCCGGCCATCTTTCCATTTCAAATCGCATCGAATATAGCGCCCGCCTGCTCATGCACGGCGATGCGTTGATGATTCCCTTAAGCTCAAACGGCATCATCCAGCCGTTTCGCATTGAGCAGGGTGAAGCGGTAATTTCGATTGCCAACCGCCTCGAAAATTTCGGCTTCATCACCAGCGCCGACGCCTTCTACGATTACGCCGTCTACACCGGCATCGACCTCACCATCCAGGCGGGTGATTTCAAACTCAGCCCCGCCCAATCCATCATTGACATCGCCCAGGCTCTGCAAAAATTTTCCCCAACCGATGCATCACTCGTGATCCTGCCGGGTTGGCGGATGGAAGAGATCGCCGCTTCGCTCCCGACCTCGGGCTTGCCCATCACACCCGAAGCCTTTCTCGCCGCTGCAGCGACTTCGCCCGCCGTACTCGCGCCGTTCTCTCCAAACAGCATGGAAGGCTTCTTCTTCCCCGACACCTACACTCTCCCGCGCGAAACGACTGTCGAACAATTGCTCGACATCATCGCCCGCAATTTCACTGTCCGCATCACGGACGATTTGCAGGCAGGGTTTGCCAATCGAGGACTGACCATCTACCAGGCGATCATCCTCGCCTCCATCGTGGAGCGTGAAGCCGTTCGCAAGGAGGAAGCGCCGCAGATCGCTTCGGTTTATCTCAACCGCCTCGTCATCGGCATGAAACTGGACGCCGACCCGACTGTTCAGTACGCTCTTGGCTATCAAGTTGACACGAATTCCTGGTGGAAAAGTCCGCTCACGTGGAACGATCTGAACGTCAATTCCCCCTACAACACCTATCAATTTATCGGTCTGCCGCCCGCACCCATTTCCAACCCCAGCCTCGCAGCGTTACAGGCAGTCGCCTTCCCGCAATTAACCTCATACTACTACTTCCGCGCCGCCTGTGACGGTTCTGGCTATCACGTCTTCGCCACCACGCTCGAAGAACAGATCGCGAATGCGTGTCCGTAGGGTGTTGTATAATTGAATTAATGCCTCGCAAGGATGTAATTTCACTCATTCGCAAGCACTCCCTCCAATTGAACCAATTGGGCGTTAAATCCCTGTCTATTTTTGGTTCCGTGGCTCGCGGTGAGGAGCGCCCCGAAAGTGACGTGGATGTTCTGGTTGAATTTAACGGTCCCGCCACTTTCGATGCGTTCATGGATACCAAATTCTATTTGGAAGAATTGCTTGGCTGCAAAGTGGATTTGGTCGTGCCGCAGGCGCTCAAACCACGCTTGAAGGAAAATGTGATGAGGGATCTTGTCCATGTCGCGTGACGTCGTCGCCTACAACTATTTTGGGTAAGCGAAAACCGGAGTGCAGACTTTAGTCTGCCATTGCGGACTGAAGTCCGCACTCCGGGGACTTATGGATAGGCTCTAAGATAAATCCCTCAGAATTCTTCTTGTG
>JAUXWL010000336.1 GCA_030680155.1 Anaerolineales bacterium | reverse complement strand
CGCGGGGTTTGCCAGTTTACTGCGCGGACAACCGAACATCCACACGCTGATCACGATTGGGACGTTTTCAGCGTTCGGGCTGTCGGTGCGAAATTTGATCGTCGGTCACGGCGGCTTGTACTTCGATACCGCCACCATGCTCATCTTTTTGGTCTCGGTCGGACGCTGGCTCGAAATGCAGGCGCACGCGTCCAGCAACAAGGCGGTGGCGCGGCTCTTGGAACAAATCCCCGACAAGGCTACCGTGGTGACAGAGGCTGCCGACAAAACTGTGACCATCTCCGAACTTCAGCCTGGGATGCGCGTGCGCGTGCGCCCCGGCGAACGCTTCCCCGTGGATGGTTTGGTTGCCATCGGCGCAGGCGATGTGGATGAATCACTTTTGACAGGCGAACCCAAACCGATCACCCACCGTGAGGGCGACGCGGTCAAGGCGGGCACGATCAATCTCGACGGTAGTTTTGAAGTCATTACCACTGCGGTGGGAGATTCCACCACGGCGGGGCAGATCGGGCGGTTGCTGCATGAAGCCTTATGGGCGCGCTCTCCACTGGAACGCATCGTAGACAAACTCTCCGCGTGGATGACCCCAATTGCATTAGCTCTGGCAACGATTGCCTTCCTGATCTGGAATACCATCTCTGGCGTTGAAACAGGCCTGATGGTCGCGTTGTCCGTTTTGCTGATCGCGTGCCCCTGTGCGTTGGGGCTGGCAACCCCGCTGACCTTGTGGCTGTCACTCGGGCGCGCGGCAGAATCGGGCGCGATCCTGCGCAGCACATCCGCGCTGGAAAGATTGGCAAAAGTGGACAAGGTCTTCTTTGATAAGACAGGAACGCTGACACAGTTGCCGATGAAAGTGCAGGAAGTATATTCGCCCTCATCCCCAACCCTCCTCCCAGAGGGAGAAGGGAGTCAAAACCCCTGCCCCTATGGGAGAGGGGCAGGGCTGAGGGCGAATGAATTCCTCCACATCATCGCTTCCATCGAATATCAGTCCGAGCATCCGCTGGCGAAGGCAATTGTGGAATATGCAAAATCGCAAAACATTGAATTGCGAAAGCCTGATTCATTCAAAGCCTTGCCCGCGCTCGGAGTCATTGGCACATTATCGCGTAGCGGA
>JAUXWL010000324.1 GCA_030680155.1 Anaerolineales bacterium | reverse complement strand
AGATTTTGACCTTTCCCCGACGGAATCGGCAAGAGTACCATCTGGCGCAGGGGCAATCCTAAAAAAGCCTTGCGGCCTTGCGTCTTTGCGTTAAGGTTTGGCATCTTTGCCTTCTACACAATTTTAGATTTGGAATTGCTGGAGGTCAATATCAGGTTCACAAAAAAGCGACGCGAAGTTGCGGCTCCGCGTCGCTTTTGGCGAAATTGTTACAGATAGTGCAGTTCTTTTGCCTGTTCTTCCAACTCGTCATGGAAGATCGGGTTGGCGATCTTGATCAACGCCTGCGCGCGCTGGCGGATGGTCCTGCCGTACAGGTCGGCAATGCCGAACTCCGTCACCACGAATCGGACGTGGTTGCGGCTGGTTACCACACCCGCGCCGTGCTTGAGCATGGACGCGATCTTGCTGATCTGCGTGCCGTCACGCATGGTTGCGGTACTGGGCAGGGCAATGATCGGCACGCCTCCCTTCGAACGGGATGCGCCATAGATGAAATCCAGTTGCCCGCCAACACCGCTGTAGAGTTTTGGGCCGATGCTGTCGGCGCAGACTTGGCCTGTGAGGTCAACTTCGATGGCGGAGTTGACAGCCACCATACGGTCGTTTTGCGCAATGATGAATGGGTCATTTACATATTCGGTCGGGTGCATTTCAACCATGGGGTTGTCGTTGACCCAGTCGTACAATGTGCGCGTTCCGAGAATGAATCCCGCCACGATCTTGCCCGGGTGCAGGGATTTGCGCGCATTCGTCAACACACCCGCGTTGACCAGTTCGATCACACCATCGGAGAATAATTCGGTGTGAATGCCGAGGTCTTTTTTATCCATTAGGAATTTCAAGACCGCATCCGGAATGGAGCCGATTCCCAATTGCATGGTCGCGCCGTCGGGAATCAACGAAGCGACATGCCCCGCGATCCCCTGGACGATATCGGGATCGCCTTCACCCGTCATCCTGTGTTCAGGGATGGGGTAATTGACGGGTACGATATGCGTCAATTTGCTGACATGGATGAACGCATCACCCAACGTACGCGGCATCTGGTCATTGACTTCGGCGATGACGATCCTGGCTGATTCAGCCGCAGATTTGGTCAATCCTACTTCCACGCCGAGGCTGCAAAAGCCGTGCTCGTCAGGCGGGGAGATATGGATCACCGCGACATCGATGGGCAGGATGCCGCGTTTGAAAAGTAAGGGGAATTCAGAAAGCAGCACGGGTGTAAAATCCGCGCGGCCTTCCTGCACGGCCTTGCGGATGTTGGCGCTGATGAACATCGAATTGACGCGCAGGTGTCCTTCCATTTCAGGGGAGACGTAATCGGCAGAGCCGACTGTCAGCGCCTGGCAGATTTCCACGTCCTGGACATTGGGAGCATACTTTACCAGCGCCGCCAAAAGCGTCTGGGGTACGGACACATTTCCCGTAAGAAAGATGCGGTTTCCTGATTTGATGACCTTGACCGCCTCGTCGGCAGTGGTCACACGGGATTGGTAAATTTCAGCCGCGTTCACTTTCCATCCTCCTTCGCACTCAGGCGAACAAGGTGTACCATCCTGCCTTGATGCGTATTAATCGCGCCTTCGATGGCGGGGTCTTTCTTCATTGCGGCTTCGATGCCAGAATTTGCAACTTCCAAAATATAGGGGATTGCCGCATTGACAAAGACGTGGCTCGCCGTACGCGCCACGAGACTGGGGATGTTCGGTACGCAGTAATGCACGATGTTCTCTTCGATGAAGGTCGGGTTGTCGTGCGCGGTGGGGCGCGACGTTTCCACACAGCCGCCCTGGTCGATACTCACATCAATGATGACCGAGCGGGGTTTCATCGCCTGCAAAATCTCGCGTGTGACGACAATGGGCGCGCGCGCGCCACTGACCATCACTGCGCCGATGACCACATCCGCATAGGAAGTGGCGCGTTCGATATTGCGTTGAGTGGCGATCATGGTCACCACACCGGGCACACGGTCGGTGACTTTTTCCAAGACTGCCATGCTCTTATCCAGCACGGTCACGTGCGCGCCGGCGCGCATCATGGCACGCGCCGCCGAAGAGCCCACTGCGCCGCCGCCAATGATAACAATTTCCGCCGGCGGAACGCCGGGCAGGCCGCTGAGCAGGATACCCTTACCGCCGCGATTGGTCTGGAGCAAACGCGCCGCGATCTGCGCCACCATGGTGCCACAGATCATGCTGAACGGACGCAGCACTGGGAAGTCGCCTGCCTTGGCAGAGATCTGCTCGTAGGCAAGCGCAGTGATCTTCTTTTCAAGCAGCAGGTCGATCTGGTCCTGCGAACTGGATGCGAGGTGCAAAAAGCCTGTAATGATCGAGCCTTCACGCAGCCATTCCAACTCTTTCATAAGCGGGCGCGCGATCTTCAACAGCAGGTCTGCCCTGCCAAAGACTTCCTCGGCAGAAAAGGCGATCCGCGCTCCAACCTGTTCGTATTCCTGGTCGCTGAAGCCTGCCGCCACTCCCGCCTCATGCTCGACAAAGACCTGATGCCCTTGTTGGGTGATGATCTCCACGCCCGCCGGGGAAAGACCCACGCGATATTCGTACGGTCTACTTTCTTTTGGAATTCCGATATACATAGCGCCTCCACAAGTAGACCTCCGAGTTCTTTCAGAACTCGGAGGTCTAAAAAAATTACGTCATATTGAGTACTTCCCGAATGGAGGGTAGCGCCCAATCTATCGTTTCTTTATCGATCACAAGCGGTGGAGCAAAGCGGATGACGTTATCGTGCGTCTCCTTGGCAAGGATGCCCTTCGCCTTCAACGCCTCGCAAAAGCGACGCGCGCCCCTTGCTTCCGATTTGAGTTCCACACCGATCAGCAGTCCCTTGCCGCGCACTTCTTTCACATGCGGGCTGGGAATTTCGCTCAACTGCTCGATGAAATAGGCGCCCAATTCTGCGGAACGTTCCGCCAGTTTCTCCTCACGGATCACACGCAGGGACGCGCGCGCCACCGCCGCCGCCAGCGGATTTCCGCCGAAGGTCGAGCCATGCTCACCGGGCTGGAACAAACCAAGGATGGCTTTATCCGCCAGCACGGCAGAGATGGGGTAAAAGCCGCCCGAAAGCGCCTTGCCGACGATGGTGATGTCAGCGCGGACATCTTCATGATGGGCAGCAAACAGTTTCCCGGTCCGTGCCAGACCCGTTTGAATTTCATCCGCCATAAATAGGACGTTGTTCTTCTTGCAAACTTCCGCGACCTTTTTCAAATATCCAGCAGGTGGAATGATGACGCCCGCTTCACCCTGAATCGGCTCCAGCATGACAGCCGCCGTATTGGGCGTAATGGCTTTTTCGAGCGCAGCGGCATCGCCATAATCAACGACCACAAAGCCAGGCGTGAACGGACCAAAATCATCGCGGTACGAAGGCTCGGTGGAGAACGAAACAATGGTTACCGTGCGCCCGTGGAAGTTATTGCCTGCCACGATAATTTCCGCCTGGTGGCGCGGAACTTTCTTGACCACATACGCCCACTTGCGCGCCAGTTTGACCGCCGTCTCGACCGCTTCCGCGCCTGAGTTCATCGGCAGCGACATTTCGTAGCCCGTCATCTCAGAGAGTTCTTTATAGAGAAGCGGCAACTGGTCATTGCGAAAGGCGCGCGATGTGAGCGTAACGCGTTTCGCCTGTTCGAGCATGGCGTTTAAAATCTCAGGGTGGACATGCCCCTGATTGACTGCCGAATACGCGGAAAGACAATCGAGGTATTTTTTCCCTTCCACATCATACACCCACACGCCTTCAGCCTTCTCGATCACCACATCCAGCGGATGGTAGTTGTGCGCGCCGTATTCTTCTTCGATCTTGATAAAGTCTTGTGTATTCATTAAGAGGGGTCTCCAAATATGTTTTTTACGAATTACGCAATACGTGATGCGTATTGCGTAATTCGTAAAATCTTATGCCACACCAAACACGCGCGCCAGAATCGCCTTCTGCGCATGAAGACGGTTATGTGCCTGCGGGAAGATTACCGAATGCGGACCATCTGCCACGTCATCGGTCAATTCCTGATTACGATGCGCAGGCAGACAGTGCATCACGATCACATCCTTATCCGCTTCGCCTACCAATTTGGCATTGACCTGATACGGCGGGAAGATCTTCTCGCGGATGGCAGTTTCTTCCTCCTGCCCCATGCTGGTCCATGTGTCGGTGTAGATGACGTGTGCGCCCTTCACCGCTTCATGGACATCGCCCACGAAGGTCAGTTTGCTGCCTGTTTTCTTCGCGATGTTCTGCGCAATTTCAACTGCCGTGGGATTCATATCGTAACCTTCGGGCGAGCCGACGGTTACATTCCAGCCGAGCAGCGCTGAGACGTGCATCAATGAAACAGTGACGTTATTCGCGTCACCGACATAGCTGACATTCAAGCCTTTGGAGTTTTTTCCGAACTTCTCGATGATCGTCAACGCATCCGCCATGCCCTGACAGGGATGGTTGTAATCGCTCAAGCCATTGACCACAGGAATTTCAGACCACTTCGCCAATTCGAGCACATGCGCATGCTCAAACACCCGCGCCATCAACCCCTGCACATAACCAGACAAGACCCGCGCCACATCCGCGATGGATTCGCGCTTGCCAAGCCCAATTTCACTGGGAGAAAGATACAACGCATCTCCGCCACCGTGGCGCATCGCCATATCAAAAGAAACGCGTGTACGCAGGCTCGGTTTCTGGAAGATCATTCCCAACACTTTGCCTTTGAAAATTTCCTTATTACCCTGCTGAAAATATTCCTTCTTTAGCTCAACCGCAAGATCAAGCATTTCCCCAATTTCTTCCGATGAATAATCCGAGATCGCGAGAAAGTCCTTCATATTAACTCCTTGAATTGAAAGTATATCCTTCTTGTCCTATTTTGCCATGTTTCAAGCATCACGCATTCCGCATGACAAATTACGCACTTAAGCCGTGCCGTAAGATTTATCTTGCGCGCCCCAAAGGACAACATAAATGTTGTCGACTTAGTCGTACCGCAAGATTTATCTTGCGCGTCCCAAAGGACAGCATAAATGTTGTCGGCTTAAGTCGTACCGCAAGATAAATCTTGCGCGTCCCGAAGGACAACATAAATGTTGTCGTACTATCCCTATCCACTCCTAAACTTCTTCCAATACCGCATCAGCCCGTCGGCGCTCATGGCAACGGGGTTTGCCAGTGCATAGGCGCGGATCACGTCCTCGCTTAGATTCTTCATCTTCCCCTGTTCCTGCATCCAAATCGAAAACGACTCGCGCAAGTCTTCAATCGACGGCTCCCTCGCCATCACGATCTCCAGCCACTTCTCCACATCTGTCAGCGCCTTGTCCATTTCAGCCAACTGCCATGTTGCATCATCGAAAATGCCAAAATGAGTCGGCGCGATGCGCTGAAATTTCAACGACTTCAGCCGCGCAATACTCTCGCGCCAGCGTCCAAAGTGCAGTTCAGGCGGCGGCATCGGCGCGCGCAGATAGACATAGCCCGGAATGCGCACACCGCCCACGTCGCCGCAGAAGCACACATCTTCAAACAGATAGGAATAATGATGTTCGGCATGGCCGGGCGTGTTGACGGGCAGAAAGTGTAAGGTCCCGATGACGATTTCCTCCGCATCATTCGGGACTGTGAGTTGGTTCTCAGGCACAGGCAGAATCTCACCCCAAAGTTGGTCCATCTTATCGCCGTAGATGCGGGTGGCGCTGGCGATCAGTTTTTCAGGATTGATCAAATGCGGCGCACCGTTCGGGTGGACATAAATCTGCGCGCCCTGCTTTGCCAGCCAGCCCGCCGCGCCTGCATGGTCAAGATGAATGTGCGTCAGCAGGGCGTGGGTAATGTCACGGGGAGATAAATGTTCCTTTGCCAGAGCAGCTTCCAGCGCGGGAAGAGTCGAGCCTGGTCCGCTTTCGATCAAGACTGCGCCGTCATTATGTCGAATTAAATAAGAAGCTATCGCCTGTGTTTTATTTTGAAAATTAAGATCTATGGTGACAATATCGGAGTTTGCCATGAACGGACATCCTGTGTTTTGAAGTTGGTGGAAATCTGCGAAAGCGCCTGTGGGAGGTCGGCGTTGCACGGAATGACGTGGACGGGCACGCGCCGCTCACGCAGGGAGTCGATGAGTTTATCAGAGCCGCGCGGACCGCCGAAGGTTTTGGCGTCGAGTGAAATAACAACAGGGCGCAAAGAGCGAAGAAGCAAATCATCCACTGCATGGAGCAGGTCGGGGCGCGTGGTGGGGGTGACGAGGATCACGCTCGACCCCTGCGGTAATTGCGAAGCCTGCGCAGAGACCAGGGCGGCAATCGAAAGTTTGCCATTGGCTTCCACGAACGACAGCGTCTCCAGAATTTTCGCTTCCTGCCGTTCACTGCGTTCGGCGGGATGAATGGTATACGTTTGTCCCGCGCTGACATAACCCACCGAAAACCGTTGACCGATAAAATAATGCGCGAGTGAAGCGGTGATGCTGACGGCGTATTCCAGCGTGGAAGGCGGAAGTTTGAACTCAGGGCGTTTCATAAAAAGCATTGCATCCAACGGAACTTCTGCCTGTCGATACGGCTTTTCGTGATGCACCAAAAATTGCGAGTCGAGATACAGCCAGATCTCCGCCTGCGGGTCCTGCTCGAATTCCTTGACCATCAACTGACCGCGCCGCGCGCTCGTCCGCCAGTGGATGCGCTTCATCGCATCGCCGTGGACGTATTCGCGTACGCCCGAAGCATGAGGCGTGATGTCGTGCGACTTGCGCTGGACGACCTGCCCGCCGGGCAAAAGTCCGGGCGGGAATGGAAACGATTCGATCTTATGAATGATTGGGAAAACAATCAACGTTTCATTCGCAGGGGTGGTTTTGCCGGCCGTGAACAACCCGAAGGGATCGCCTGTGGTAATGCGCGTTGGTCCGAGTGGGAATCCGCCACGGCGGGTCAACCATGTGCGGGCAAGATAATTTCTGCGCTGGCGGCCCAGCACGAGGGTAAAAAGACGCGAGCCTGCCGCAAATGGCATCGTGGACTGATTGAGGACTTCAATCCACGGCATGGCCAATCTGCTGTTATTGAGTAATTTGAATTGCTCTTCAAAGACATCCCCCACATTGGCGCGCAATTCGCGTGTCTGTCTTTCCAAGGTCAGTCCGCGGGCTGCCCAGTGCGTCCAACCCCAGGCGAAGGCGATCAGTAAAACGCTGAGGTACAGAAAGCGCGAATATAGCGCTGCGCCGCTCACGATCACCCCAACCAGCCCGATAACGAATAACAAGGCGACCAGGATACGCCCGGCTTTCATTGTTATTTTTTCCCTACTTCAAAGGAGCCGCCCGGCGCAGGCGTGGATAATACGATCTCCTGCACGATGCGATCCGAGCCCACATCCCGCAGACGCGCCGCAGGGCTGACGATAATGCGATGAGCCAACACCGCCACCGCCAACGCCTGGATGTCATCCGGCAGAACATGGTCACGTCCCAGTATCGCGGCGCGCGCCTGCCCTGCCCGTGCCAGCGCCAAACTTCCGCGCGGACTTGCGCCCAGGTACACATCAGAACTATTACGCGTGCGGGCGCTGAGTTCGACAATATAGCGTTTGACAGCGGGGGAAATATGAACTTGCTTGACCGCACTCACCGCTTGCAGGATTTCTTTTACCTTCACAACAGGCTTCAACGACTCAAGCGGATGCTTCAAGCGCTGGTCATCCATGATCTGCATCTCTTCAGCGATATTCGGATACCCCAATCGCAGGCGCAGCAGGAAGCGATCCAATTGCGCCTCAGGAAGCGGGAAGGTGCCTTCATATTCGATGGGATTTTGGGTAGCAAGTACCATGAACGGTATTGGCAGAAGATGTGTGACACCGTCCACCGTCACTTGCCGTTCTTCCATTGCCTCAAGCAGCGCCGCCTGCGTTTTCGGTGTGGCGCGGTTGATCTCATCCGCAAGAATGACCTGTCCCACAATCGGTCCCGGACGAAACTCGAATTGCTTGCTTTGCTGATTATAGATGGACACACCTGTCACATCACTGGGAAGCATATCAGGCGTGAACTGAATGCGGTTGAACTCGCAATCCATCGAGCGCGCCAGACTCCGCGCCAACATGGTTTTTCCAACTCCGGGCACATCCTCGATCAGCACATGTCCCTGACATAACAGCCCGATCACCACCAATTCAATGGACTGCCGCTTTCCCACGATCACCTTCTCGAGGCTTTCCGTTACACGCTGGCCGAACGATTTAACATCCACCATTAGCAAAATATTCCTTTCAGCAAAGATGCGTGAATTCTATCATGCAGCTTTAAGTTGCGGGCAAACCATGTCAGGAACGGAGTCGAAAGTCTCCTGACTTTCGAGCAAAATCTGGAGATTTTGTAGTCCGCGCTGACAACCGTTACATGAACATGCATACGGTTTTCTACGAGTCCCTCGGGGCAAATCGTGTATAATGTCGCCGATGCCCCAGTAGCTCAATGGATAGAGCGCCTGACTTCGGATCAGTAGGTTGTGGGTTCGACTCCTGCCTGGGGCGCCTTTTTTCTCCCTTTTTCATTACCATAATCAGTCGTTGCCCCCATTGAGGGGATGATGGGTTCGACTCCTGCGTGGGGCGCCTTTTTAATTTCCGCAGTTGTCCCCATTGAGGGGATGATATGAGTTCGACTCCTGCCTGGGGCGCCTTTTTAATTTCCGCAGTTGTCCCCATTGAGGGGATGATATGGGTTCGACTCCTGCCTGGGGCGCCTTTTTAATTTCCGCAGTTGTCCCCATTGAGGGGATGATATGAGTTCGACTCCTGCCTGGGGCGCCTTTTTAATTTCCGCAGTTGTCCCC
>JAUXWL010000312.1 GCA_030680155.1 Anaerolineales bacterium | reverse complement strand
TGCTGGAAGCAGCTTCTTATTCCAGATCAAGATCGAATGGCGGAATGGCAGTACCTTGATCGTCCGCGATACGATCAAAAAGTACACCGGAGTGACAAGTGGTTGGGATCTGGCAACGGCAAACCTGGTTGCACCCGCCGGCACGACAAATGCGCGGGTATTGCTAACCGTTAGCGGACTGAATGGAACCGTCTACGTGGATCAATTTTCATTCACACCGTCGATCACACCAACTGCGACAGCCACATTTACGCCCACATTCACACCGACGGCAACTTCCACTTTCACTCCTACATTCACACCCACAATCACACCAACCGCGACAGCCACATTTACGCCAACCAATACGCCGACGGCGACCTCCACTTTCACCGCCACGCCTACTTTCACTGCCACGTTTACGCCAACAACCGGACCCTCGCCAACAAATACCCAGACTCCTACTGCAACCTCAACGCCCACGAATACACCATCACCCACTGCAACCTCAACGCCCACGAATACGCCATCGCCCACAGCCACGAGTTCGGCTCCCAACAATCTGCTGCTGAATCCCAGCTTCGAGCTTGATGCCAACAATGACGGTGCGCCGGATAGCTGGACGACAAACAGCATATTCACCCGCAGCAACGATTTGGCGCTGGACGGAGACTTTGCCGGGAAGTTCTTCTCCACCAGCAACTCCAGTGCGAACATCCTTCAAACGGTCAACGACCTGACAGCCGGCGCTCCATACACTATTTCGGGATGGGTGAATATCCCGCAGCCTGCTGGGAGCAGTCTTTCGTTCCAGATCAAGCTCGAATGGCGGAATGGCAGTACATTAATCGTCCGCGATACGATCAAAAAGTACACCGGAGTGACAAGTGGTTGGGATCTGGCAACGGCAAACCTGGTTGCACCCGCCGGCACGACAAATGCGCGGATATTGCTAACCGTTAGCGGACTGAATGGAACCGTCTACGTGGATGAATTTTCATTTGGGCAGTGACCGCGCTGGGCATAGTTCAAAAATCAATGGATGCAAAACGCTTCTCCCTCGTATACATCATTGGCACATACCCCAGCCTGACCACCACCTTCATCGACCGCGAGATCAATGAAATGCGCAGGCAGGGGGTTTCGGTGCGGGTTATCTCCATCCGCCA
>JAUXWL010000464.1 GCA_030680155.1 Anaerolineales bacterium | reverse complement strand
AAGCCAATATATGGTCGTGCGTTTTGAAGACCTTGTCCATGAGCCAGAGGACACGCTGCGCTCCATCTGTCATTTCATCGGCGAGGAATATCATCCGCAGATGCTCGCCATGGCTGGCGCTCCCGATCACCGCGCAAAACTCGAACGCAGCGCCCAGCGTCCCGCAGACGGCTCACCGCTTTCAGATGAGCATATTGGCATGTACAGCCGTGAACTCTCGCAGCACGAACTTGCCTTCATGCAAAACATCGCCCGCACCAGCCTGCATGAGTTTGGATATAACTTGGAGCCGATCCATTTTTCACTTTTTGAGCGGCTGGCGTATGTCGGCTGGCGCTGGCACGCCAATTTCATCCGCACGACCGCATGGCTGGGAATCGAATATGTCCAGCACAACTTCCCACAAATGTTTGGGCGCAAGCCTGCCTCAAAAATGGTGATCAAAGATGCCACAACCTGAAGCGACGGAAAACAAAGGACCGATTTTCATCGGCGGATTGGATAATTCCGGCAAGACGCATCTGCGCTTGGCGCTTTCGTCCCACCCAAACATTGCAATGTCACGGCGGACATACATGTGGACCCGCGTCTATAACCACTACGGCGATCTCAGTCACTGGGAAAATTTTGAGCGCTGCCTGAATGCGCTGCTGGAGCGCAAGGATGTTCGCCTGCTGCAACCTGACGCCGAGCGCATCCGCCGCGAGTTTTGGCTGGGTGCTCCAACCTATGGGCGTTTGTTTGCGCTGATACATGAGCGCTTCGCCGAACGCCTGGGCAAGACACGTTGGGGCGAGCAGGAGGCAGGAATCGAAGCATGCGCGGATGAGATATTCAAGGCATATCCTTCGGCAAAGATCATCCACATGCTGCGCGATCCGCGCAACCGATATGACGAAATGCTTGGCAGCGCCCCTCCGAGGGTCAGGCTGGGCAGGGTCGGCGTGAACACAGCAGACTGGTTACAGTCGGCTCATTTGGCAGAGTTTAACCATCAGCGCTTCCCTGAAAAGTATATGGTGCTTGCATACGAAAAACTCGTCTCCCAACCGGAAAATACCCTGCGCAAGATCTGCGCATTCATTGGGGAGGAATATGCCCCAGCGATGTTAATGCTGGATGGCGCAATCAGTTTCGGGTCAGGGAAAGAGGCGGGCGCTTCATCCGAATTGGAAACGGGCGTTGTGGAATTTCACCTGGATGGGCTGCAGGCAGTCTCGCGCAGGGAAGTCGCTTTCATGCAGGCTTTCGCGCGGAAGGAAATGTCGCGGCGTGGATATGCAGCGTTGAAGGTTCGTCTTTCCCCCCGCGAGGCGTTGTTGTACTACGGGATGGACGTGCCTCTCAACCTGGCGCGTGCCGCCATCTGGCGCATCAGGATCAATCATGCAAAATAGGATTTGACACATGGAACGTGGACCGATCTTTATTGCCGGGCTGGAAAGAAGCGGAACGAGCCTGCTGTATGCCCTGCTGGCTTCGCACCCCAATATTGCCATGACGCGCCGCACCAATTTGTGGACGTATTTTTATAACCAGTATGGCGATCTGGGGAAACCTGAAAATTTCGAGCATTGTCTTGCCACAATGATGGTTTATAAACGCCTGCTCCCCATTCGGTTGGACCCTGAAAAGTTGCGCCGTGATTTCCAACAAGGCGAACAGAGTTATCCGCGTTTGTTTGCATTGATCGAGGAACAATATGCGCAGAGACTGGGCAGACCGCGTTGGGGAGACAAATCGCTGAACACGGAGCGTTACGCCGACCAAATCTTCGCTGCGTACCCCAACGCATTCATCCTGCACATCATCCGCGACCCGCGCGACCGCTATGCCTCAGCCATTGCGCGCTGGAAGGTCAGCCGCGGCGGCGTGGGAGCGGGCAGCGCGGTATGGCTTGCTTCACAGAGATTGGCGGAACGCAACCGCGCGAAATATCCGAACCGTTACATGATCGTCCGTTATGAGACGCTTGCCAGCCAGCCCGAAGAGACCTTGCGCACGATCTGTTCCTTAATTGGCGAGGAATACATGCCGATCATGCTTTCGATGAAGGGCGCAGAACAGTTCCGTGATGAAGGCGGAAATAGCTCCTACGAACAGTTTGAGGTTGGGAAAATTTCCACGCGCTCGATCGGGCGTTTTGGAAAAGTGCTTTCGCCGCGTCAGATCGCATTCATGCAAATGGCGATCAGCACGAAGATGACCGCCCTCGATTATGAAATGGACAAAGTCAGTCTTTCCACGCTCGAACGTTTGCAGTTTCTTCTTTTTGACATCCCGCTCAATTATCTTCGCATGGCGGTTTGGACGGTGCGCGAATCATTCTTGAATCGGGTCGGACGCTCCCTGCCAGGCTATCGCATCGTCCGCGATGCGGAGCAGGCCGGGGCGAATGTTTAAATCCTACGGAAGATCATGAATAAAATCCTATCCCCTCTCCCGCACATTCAATCCAAAGAAGTTAAACAGCTTCTGTACCAATTGCTCTTTGCCTGCGCCGCAGTAGGGCTGGGTCTGCTTGTAGCGCGGTTGATCGTGGTAGACAACTGGCAGATCGCCGCGGTGATAATCTTCTCCATCCCCGCCGCTTTTATCCTCCAGCGGTATCCCTTCCTTGCCATTGTGGTCTGGCTGTTGCTGACCCCGTTCCTCATGCGAAGCGGTACCAGTTCCAGTACCATGCGGCAGGTGTATTGGGTGATCCATCGCTTTTTGCCTGTGCTCACGCTGGTTGCCATCCTCCTACCCTCCGCGCTGGGGCTGTCCCGCAGGTCACTGCCGCGCCTTGGCTTCCCCGAATGGATGATGGCTGGCTATGTGCTGGTCAGCATCACCTCCATTCTTTTATTCAACAACGACCCGCGCGCCACGCTCTACCTGTTTTACGACCGCGTCATCGTGCCGATGTTTCTTTATTTGATCGCCCGTCTCTCCAGACCTGATGAGCGCAAAATCCACTGGTTGTTCCCGGTCATGCTCTTCATCGTATGGAGTCAATCCATCATCGGGGTGTTGTCAGAATTTTCACCCGGCGTCCTGCCGAAACAATGGGTTGACTATGAAAGCCGCCGCACCATTGGCACGCTGGTAAATTCCTATACCTATGTCATCGCGCTGATCCTGTCAAGTTTCTTTGTTTTCCACTACGGGATGCAATCCCCCTCGAAAATAATCCGCAATGCAGCCGTGTTGACCCTCCTGATTGCCTCCTATGGAATTTTCATCTCCTTCTCAAGGACTGGATGGCTGGCTGGGATTCTGGCCATTCTCGGACTTGCAGCGATCTATCCGCGCGTCATGACTCGCCTTGGGCTGGTCGTCCTACCCCTGGTTTTTTTGGCGGCTGGACTTTTTTTCCAGAAGCAGGTGGCGTGGGCGCATGAACGCCTCACCTCTGAGCAGGCGGAAAATTCCGCATTGAGCCGCCTGCCCGTGTACGCGGCAGGCTTCAATATGTTTTCCGCCAAACCCATTGGCGGGTGGGGATATGGGAACTTCGACAACTATGACCGCCAGTTCCAGGTCTATCAGTTCCTGAATATTACGAAATACAACGCGAAAGATCATGCTTCGCATAACTTCTTCCTGACCATCGCCGCAGAACAGGGACTGAGCGGCATTATCCTCTTTACGGCGCCGCTGCTGTACTGGTTCATCCAGACGCTCAAGCGCTTCCCCCAACTTCCAAAGAATGGATTTTGGAGCCGCAAAATTCTGGCCGTTTTTTGGCTGGCGCTTTTGAGTCATATCGTGATCTATTCCTTTACGAATATGAGGACGGTCTTTGCGCTTGGGGCATTTTGGCTGGGCATTGGCTTCGTCGCCCGTTTCCTGGACGCGCATCAACCGGAGC
>JAUXWL010000309.1 GCA_030680155.1 Anaerolineales bacterium | reverse complement strand
GATGGATTCCATTGGCGGTGACGGTGAAACAAATAAAAGGGTGCGGCTTTCTCATACTTTTTATTGAGATTTTCAATGCCAGCGCTTGCCAGCGCAAGCAGTTCTTCATCCTCTGGCATGTCCTCTTTCGGGGCGTCTCCGAAATCGGTCAGCAAGGCATAGGTCAGCAACGGGTCGGGATTGGATAGATAATAAAGTTCCAACTCTTGCAAAAGGTGACTGAGTTCTTCCTCGCTCTCCAACAGGGTCGGCACAACCACCATGCTGCGGTTGCCCGCTGGAATACCTTCCGAAAAATCCATGCGCGGCAGGCTTTGCGGCTTGACGCGATGAGTTATGCCCCAGTGAATGATCGTGATGGCAGCTTCAAAAGCCAATCCAAGCCCAAGCGCGCCTGCGACAATGAGTTGTAGAGGCGAGCCGCTTGAAAGCGCTGTATAGGTTAGTAATCCCAAAACAAACAGGATGGAAAGCGCAGCAATACTTCCCAGATAAGTGGCGGTGGGGAACGCAAGCAACGCGCGTTGTGCGCGGACTCTAAATCCAGGTTTGTCATTGATGCTGTTTTCGAGCGTCGCGCGCCCTGCGTCAATCAGATAAAAGCCGACGTGTGTTTTTCGCGTTGAAGATTCGTTTTTCGCATTGCGGGCAAAATCAACTGCGGCGAGCGCAACCTGCTCTTCGCTGTGTTTTGAGTGACGCGCCAATTCTTCAATGACACTGCGATAATTGTTGCGGGTATCGAAGTCCATGTCCGCATAAATTTGCGCGGGGTCATTGCGCAAAATCTGCTCCACGCGGCTGGTCTCTTCAAAGAAATCCTTCCAGTCAGTTGCAGAGAGCAGGCGCAGGCTAAGAAAACAATTGGCGATAATGGTATCGTTGGGCAGGCTGACAGCGAACTGAATTGGGATTTCGCTCAGGCTTTTGGATACTTCAATACCTGTCAACTCGGATGTGGCGTAGGCCAGACGCTCCAAAATCCCAATGCGCAGCATGATCGGCAAAGCCCAAAGTTCCCCAATCGTCAGCGGCATGACCTGCTGATAATCCTGAACAAAAATTGCGGCTTGCGTCAGATCGATCTGACCCTGACTGTATCCGATCCATTCGCGCGCCAACGCAAAAATGCGAGAGTGTCCCTGTAGCGATGTTTCGCTCAGTTTTGGCAACTCGACGAGAAAACTGCCTGGCAAGTCCTCTTCAATCTGGCGGATGGTTTGTTTGACAACGTAAAAATTATCCAACATCCATTCGCCCGCGCGCGACGACTTGCCAGTCAAATCGGGCAAACCTTTTGACGGCGCGGCTTTGAAGATTGCATAGGCATTGCGCAAAGCCAGTTCCCAACTTTTTAGGTATTCCAACAAAGTTGTTTCTTTGGGGCGAGATGTTTTTGCTGTTTCGATCTCGTGCGTTTTTGCGAGTCGATGCGCAAATTCTCTCAGCCGTATGTCTGCGCTTAAGTTGGACGGTTCAGATGGAATGATATGGGGAGCAATGAACATACGTTAACGCTCTGCGCGTTCATTGGAAAACGGTTCTGGAGATGTTGACTCTTGCCTGGAAGGCAGGTCTTGCACGATTAGAAGCGACGCCTTGCCATACAGGATGAAATTATTGACCATGCTGCCATACGGCCATTGATGATTTCCCGAATATCCATGCGCGCTCAGCGCGACCAGATCAATTTGCTCCTGCTCCACCAGTTGATGCAATGCCACTGCCGCATTGCCACTGGCAACGAGACGAGTTTGAATGGCTATCCCTTCCAAATACGAACGCGACTTCAACTGTTCGAGATAGCGTTCTGCTTCCTCTCGATTGCGTTCGACAACACGATTGGATAACTCGATATCTTCGCGCGCGGGCGGCATTTGACGCGCCATTTCCGGCGTTTGAATCACCCGCGTCAGATGAATTTGAGACTTATGAAAATTCGCAAGATGTGTAATGATGGGCAAAACATTTTCCGCCCGCTGGGAACCATCCAACGGCACGAGGATATGCCGATAAACCGGCGCTTCTGCTAATTCGCCAGCCCGCGCCCGCACAACTAACAGCGAAGTTTGCGCGCTCAAAATTATTTTTTGCGTAACGCTGCTGATTCCCCATTGGGTTAATCCATGCCGCCCGTGACTGCTCAAAATGATTAATTTCATCCCCTGATTTTGAGCATATTCCGTGATGCTTTCCGCGATCAAGCCTTCCAAAACTTGAGTCTGAACTCGGATATTTGATTTTTCAAGCCGCGCCTGTATCTTATCCAGATAGAGGGCTGCCCTTGTTTTATTGATCTGCCAGTTAAGTAAATCAAACATTTGGGTTGATGCGCCAGCGTAGTTTTTTTCCAATACCCGCAGCAGCGTGATCTCTGCGTCAAAAGGGCGGGCGATGGCAAGGACATGCGGCAAAACACAGTCCGCCAGTTGAGAACCATCTAATGGGACAAGAATAGTATCGAACATGGGGCGTCCCTTCAATTCTTTCATATTGCCAAACTGAGTCGGATTAAGGAACTGAAACCTTAATCAACTGCGTTGTGGCTGATATTGATCATGTAATGGGGTGTGGGATTCATCTCGCAGGCGCGAGTGAAATAAAAAAAGCGCCAAGGAATGTTACGATATAAAACTTTGTAACGCATCTGGCGGAAATGAATCTTCCAACCGTAAGCGGTTTAGCCTACCAAAATTAGTATACACTACTGCGATTAGAGATTTGGACTCCGAGCGGCGCAACTTCGGGCAAAATACAAAGTCTCGCCGCCTGATGCGTTACAAGTGGCGGCTAGTATTTCCTTTGGAGCACAGGCATTTTTGACGAACGATAAAAGATTGTCCAAACTTGAAGAATTGATTGATATCATCGTGATGGATGATTTTTTGGAAGAATGATAAACGGTCCCGGACACTGTGTCCACGAGACCGTTTTGCTATTTCAAGCCTAAAACGGCAGGGCAATTCCCAGCAGTTTCAACCCGGCATAGATCATCAACAGTCCAACCACTGCCGCCCATGGAGCGCGTCGGGCGAGTTCCAACAGCACGTCCCAAAAAGAGACGGCCCGCAGGGTCTTTCCTTCCGCAACCGGTTTCAAGACCCCCAGCCATACCAACACCGAGATGATCTCCATCCCAATCCCAACCAGGATCAGCAGATAAGCGACGATTGTTTGCATATTAAATCTCCTTTTCAAACAAATTTATCTTTTCCCAGTATAAGACATTCAACAAGCTGAATCAATGCGCCCTAAAACTGGTGATTGAAAACTGCTTTTTCGAAGCGTATACTAATAATGCGTATTTAGGGTTCGTAAAAGAATAACTTCCCGCGCCTATTCATGCGAGGACGTTTTTCCCTCACCCTAACCCTCTCCCGAAGGGAGAGGGGACTCCCTTCCCCTTTCGTGGGAAGGGCTGGGGAAAGTGCCCCGAAGGGGTATGAGGGCGCATGAGGGAATCTGTTTATTTACAGACCCTTAGTATTACAGCGCAAGGTTCGTAAACGGGTTTATGGGCAGGACAAACCGTCCACGAATCCTTCGACAGGCTCAGGACAGGTTTTCACGAATGCACGAATATTTGCGCCACAATTCGTGAATTCGTGGATGGTTTCCAGCAACGGGCAACCTTGCGCTGTAATATTAGTGACCTTCGTGTTTAATTGGTTTTTGCAGTGGAGTCATACGTGGTTGGTCTTTAAAAAGTGAGAGCCCACTTAGCCGAGTGGGCTCTCATCAGGACAAACTTCCCATATGCGATACGTAAGTTTGTCCATTGGCGGAGAGGGCGGGATTCGAACCCGCGAACCTTTGTGGGTTACACGCTTTCCAAGCGTGCGCGCTAAGCCAGACTACGCGACCTCTCCAATGAACAGCGGTCAGTATTATACCATGTGTTTTTATGGTGACAATATTTTCCCTGCTCCCAAAAATACACCGCAGGCTGCATGTTGGGCACAGCCTGCGGCGAACGGCGCTTCTTGGAGGAGAGAGACCGTTGGATGGTTTTCGTTTTACACGATCTGAGCGGCATCCTGCACGGGTTCGGGGATTGCAGGTTGGTTGCTCTTGTGATTGTCTTCAATATTCATAAGGGCAGGGACGAAAAAGCCGCCCAAGCCAATCAGCAGGTTCAAACTGCCCGCTACCCAGAACCAGGTCTGGTAGCTGGTCGCATCCGTTATGGGACCCGCGATAAGGAAGCCGAGCGGCATCATGGCCTGTGCAACACTGCTGATCAACGAAAGCACCCGCCCCTGCATACCCGGTTCCACAACTGACTGGAATAGCGCGTGGATTGGTCCATTGACCATGGGCATCATGAAGCCGATCAGAAACATGGAAACCAGCATGACCCAAAACCCGTTTGTGGGGGCGGCGGCAATCGCAAGGATCGCGAAGCTAAACAGTGCGATACCCGTCAGCGAAGTAACAATCTTCTTTTTGAACCCGCCCCAGGCGCCGAGAGTGATTCCGCCTGCGATCATGCCCACACCGAAGAACGAATCGACGCTTCCCAATTCCAATGCTCCTTTGCCGAAGTATTTCGTCACCAGCAGGGGAGTCAGCGCGCTGGTGGGAGCGATCAAAAAGTTGAGCATGGTTGCCATCAGACCGAGCATCAACAAGCCGGGCCAGGAAGCCATGTATTTGAAGCCGGCTCCAAGGTCTTGCAGGAAACTTGCTTTTGGCGCGGAAGGATGTTCTTCTTTGCGCTCAGGCTGTGGGATGGAAAAGAATAACAGGGGAGTGATGCCCAGCATTGCCGTAAAGACATCGATCATCAAAACATTTTGGGTCGGCATGACTGCTATGAGCAGGGCGCCCACAGGCGGGGCGACGATGCTCACCAGTCCATGCAGGGTTTGGTTTGCGCCTGCCACGCGGGCCAGATGCCGCTTGGGAACCATCAGCGAGGTGGATGCCGCCATGGATGGATAATGGAACGCGCCTCCCGTCGAGCGGACAGCGAGCGCTGCGTAAATGTGCCAAATCTCCACCTGGTTGGACCAGAACAGGTACGCGAGCAGAAGCGTTGCAGCCGCGATCATCGCGTCCGAAAAGATCATGATCAGGCGGCGATTGCCGCGGTCAACAATTGTCCCTGCAATTGGGCCGAGCAGGATTTGTGGCAGCATCCCGAACAAGGAAGCCATCGCCAGAACTGTTGCGGAGCCTGTCGCTTGCGTTAGGTGCCAGATCAACGCGAACTGCACCAACGACGAGCCAAACAACGAAAACGCCTGGCCCGTAAAGATCGAGAAGAAGCGTACAGCCCAGTTCTGGGGGAGGGAGGTCTCAGAATTGTTCATTTTCACCTTCAATAAATTGAAATTTTACCCAAAAACATAAGAATATTTTAATGGTTATTTAATTTTTGTCAATAGCAAGTCGTGAAATCTTATATGTTCTTGGAAATAAATCAATTTTTTTCAATCCAATATTGATATTCTTAAGGGCAGGATGTTATTTTAGTTTTCCGCTCTTGACAAGCGCTGCTTTAACCTCATTGCTGGCTTGGAAGATGCCATACACCTTGATGTGTTCCACCACTTCATCCACCAGTGCAGCAGGTACATTGGACGAAATGTTGTACACCCCGATCACATCGATCTTGATCTTCTCACCCTTCGCCTTGTAGCGTTCAAAGTCTGCCAGGTTGTGCATGAACGCACCCACGCCGAACGAGTGGCGCGTCACCGACTGCTGCACTTCGAGCGCATGCTTATCCAACTGCGAGCGGATCGCCGAGCGGATGAAATCCGTGCGGTTCGAATAGTGCCCCTGCTCCACCAGTAGATCTATCTTGCCCAGATCCACTGCTCCAACATTAATCGTGATTTTTTCTGTTTCTGACATGTTCATCATCTCCTTTACATCCGTGTGGATGGTATGGGGAGTATTTTATGCGGTTTTCTGGATTTGTCAAGAAAAAAACATCCTTATGGATGTTTTTTGGATGGTCAGGAGCAGATTGGGTGGTCGCCTGAGGCGTTTTTTTCTGAGGCGGGAGATTCAACCGCCTCCACTTGGACTTGGAGTTGTCCTGCCGCCCCAGGTTTTACTTGTTTATAATTGCGTTATGTCATTCATTCCCCCTCCCTCCCAAATCCCATTTCTTTTGAAACTCGGCATCCTCCTCTCCGAAAAAATCACCGGCAGGCTGATGCTCCCGCCGCGAATTCTTGCCTGGTATCCAAAAGCCGCCATCGGTTCAGGCATCATGGAAGCGCTCGTCGCCCATGAAGACGGGCGTATGGACAAGCGCATGTTGAAACTGATTCGTATGGCGGCATCGAACGCGGTTGCCTGTCCCTTTTGCGTGGACATGAACTCGCACGAATACCGCAAATACGGCATCACCGACGAGGAAGCCGCATCCCTGCATGGGGATGTTGAAAATGTAACGTCGTTTTCTGAACGCGAAAAACTGGCAATTGCCTATACCCGCCTGATCTCTGCCACGCCGCTGAAATTTCACCCCGAGATCGTTGGAAGAACAAAAGCTGCCTTTACCGAACGGGAATTTGTGATCCTCGTCAGCACGGCGGCACAGGTCAATTTTTGGGCGCGGCTCATTCAGGGACTTGGCATCCCGCCTGCCGGGTTTGGAGAATAAAAAAACTTCCGAAGCTGAATAGGCATCGGAAGTTCCTTATTCCTTATTACTCGTTACTTATTACTTCTATTACCCGCTCTTACTTCCCCAACTTCTTCTTCATCGCCTGTGTCAACGCAGGGACGATCTGGAACAAATCTCCAACCACGCCGTAGCGGGCTTGTTTGAAGATGGGAGCATCGGCATCTTTGTTGATAGCCACAATGACTTTGGCGTTTCTCATGCCGACCAGATGTTGAATTGCGCCGGAGATACCGCACGCAATATACAAATCAGGAGCCACAACTTTGCCGGTCTGCCCGACCTGATGGGCGTAGGTAATATATCCGCCGTCCACAGCCGCGCGGGATGCGCCGACTGCGCCGCCGAGGGTTTGCGCAAGATCAGTGACCAAGGCAAAGCCCTGCTGGGCGCGCCAGACTTCGGCTTGCTTTTCGTCCATGCCGTCGGGCGGGGTCAGGGATGGGTTGTTTGAAACGCCGCGTCCGCCAGAGACGATGACGCTTGCGTCGCCGAGGTTCACTGCGCTTTCAGAAGCGGAGTAGCCTTCCACGGTGGATTTTGCTTCGCCAGCGGCGGCAACTTTGGTGATCGTGCCGCTCCTGCCTTCTTCGCGGTTCGGTTTTGGGAAGGCACGTCCGCGGATGGTTGCCATGACGGGCTTGCCAGAGCACACGGTCTTTTCCAAAACTTTCCCTTCGTAAATGGGGCGGGTGGCGACGAATGACTCGCCGTTCACTTCGAGATCCGAAATATCAGTCAGCACGCCTGTGTTCAAGTCCACAGCCGACATGGCGGCCATTTCACGGGTACGGGCAGTCGTCGGAAACAGGATCAGGTTTGGGTTAAGAGAAGAGGCGGTGTCCTGAGCTTGTCGAAGGACGAGCGCGGAGAGGGTGGAGGCATACGTCTCAGCGCGGTAATCCCCCAGCGAAGCATCATCCGCAACGAGGACTTCATCCGCGCCATATTCCACAGCCGCTTTTACAACATCATCCACACCTGCGCCAAAGACCAGCGCGATGGCTGTGCCAAAACTTTTTGCGAGACCCAACGCCTCCCACGATGCGGGCTGCACTTCGCCTTTGAAGTGATCGATATACACAAACGTTTTCATAGCACTTTCTCCGCGATGATTTTGTCGGCGAGTTTTTCGGCGATATCGGCGGGGGTTTCGCCGGTGATCATTTCGATGGCGGTATCCTGCGCGGGCGGGTTCATCAATTCAGTGCGGGTGACGATGGCTGTAGGTGCAGTTGCGCCGATGTCGCTCAACGACCAAACGGGGATGGTGGCCTTCGACGCTTTGCGGATACCCATGAACGACGGGTAGCGCGGCTCGCCAATGCTTTGCACGACGCTCAACACCGCGGGCAGATTGGCCTTCATGGATTGTCTGCCTTCTTCGAGGACGCGCTCGACAGTGACTGCGCCTCCTTCGACCTTTATGCTGCCAGCCAACCCAAGCATTGGCCACCCGAGGACTCTGGCTGTTTGAGCAGGGGTCAGCCCCGCGCCATTGTCCAGCGTCTGCCGACCGAAGACGACCATATCCGCGCCGCCGATCTTTTGGATGGCAGCCGCAAGCACTTTCGCTGCGCCGACGGTATCGAGGCTTTCGAGCGCCGCATCCGAGACGAGGATGGCTTCATCCGCACCCATGGCAAGCGCATGTTTGAGCGCCTCCCTCGCGGACTCGGGTCCGATACACAAGGCTGTGACCGTGCCGCCCAGCGCTTCCTTCTGCTGAAGCGCGCCCTCGACTGCGTACTCGTCGAACGGGTTGATGACCAGCGGCGCGTCGCCCCATGAGACTACCCCTTCGTCGGCTTTGACTTTCGCCTCCGAGTCGGGTACCTGCTTGATACATGCGATGATTTTCAAGATGTACTCTCCTTATTTATGTTTCCGTCATTGCGAGGGCGATGCACTTTCGCCCGAAGCAATCTCATATTCAGTTTTGAAGATTGCTTCGTCGGGAAGAGCGCCCTCCTCGCAATGACGGGGATCATCCCAAATACGCCCTCACCACTAACACATCTGCAACAATGACCGCCACAATCCCGATCAAACTGAATACCTTCTGCTCCACTTCCCAGCGTTTTCGGTTCTCCAAGCGCTTCAAGAAGAAATTCTTGAACGGGTATGGAGTTTTCTCATTGGTGAGGCTGTCGGTCAGGTCTTTGTAATACTCGTCCGTTTTGAACCAGAGTTTGTAACTGTTCGAGAGGAAGAGCAGGCTGAATAAAAGGAAGACGAGCACAAAGAGCAGGGGCGGGGTTTCGAGTTCGGACATTAGCGCGATTATATCTCAAATTTCACAAACCTACCGAGCGGTAGGTTTGTGAAATCCAATCGGCAAAAATCATACGTAATATTAATATTTCAATATGTAATATATTCTTGTACAGCCTCGTCAGAGCGGTAAATCATTTTTTTGGAGGTACCAGGATGACCGAGAAAGTTCAACCCAAAGTGGTGGTGTTCAGCACGCCCACCTGCTCATTTTGCAATATGGCGAAGTCCTATTTCCGTGAAAAGGGCGTCAAATTCACCGACATTGATGTCAGCCGTGACCAGGCTGCCGCGCGCGACATGGTGCGCCGCTCCGGGCAGATGGGTGTGCCAGTCATTGACATTGGCGGCAAGATCGTGGTCGGCTTCAACCGTCCGCAGATCAATTCATTGCTGGGGATTAAATAACATGGCGAAGATCAACATCCAGCCTCTTGGGACGCGAGTCCTGATCAAACCGTTGGAGCAGGATACCAAGACCGCTTCGGGCTTGTTCCTGCCTGAATCTGCCAAGGAGAAGCCGCAAACGGGTGAGGTTGTTGCCATCGGTGACGATGAAAACATCAAACTCAAACCGAAAGATAAAGTGTTGTTCGCAAAATATAGCGGCACGGAATTCAAATTCGATGGCGTTGATTACCTGCTCTTCGAAGCCAGTGACGTGCTTGCCCGCCTGAATTAAGCTTTCCCCCAAAAATACCCATCCATCCCAAACAAAAAGCCCGACGCGTTTTGAAAAATCCGCATCGGGCTGGGGGTGGGGATGGTTATCCATCATTGCTCTTGAACTCCCATGCTGCTAAGTTCATCCGGGCTGTATTGTGCGACGAACAGGTCCGAGCCAGCCAGGGCGAGCAATAGAACAATGACCACTGCTGCAAGTACGAACATGGTGCAACTCCTTTCTTTGATTAACAATATAACGATTTTCGCGGTAAAAAGATACTTCCACTATCAGTACTGTAATGAAAACACAATACATTTTTGAAAGGGATGCAGGAGGGACGATCCTGCATCAGGTTTTGTTCCCAACAAAAATTTTGGGGTGGTGGTCAAAACATGAGTGATGCGTTCGAATACCAAAAGGCTTTTAACGCGAAAGGCGCAAATTGGGCGAATTTCACGAATAGGTCCAGTACCAATTTGGGACTGGCGGTGTAAACGAGCCTCTTGCTTATCAGCAATTCCAAATCTGAATCTATACCGCACTCGGTCACAAATTGCGCTTTTTCAGAGGGTGGAAAGCGCAATTTGTGACCGTGGGTATTATAACAATCTCAACGCAAAGCCGCCAAGACGCTAAGATTTTGACCTTTCCTCGACGGAATCGGCAAG
>JAUXWL010000278.1 GCA_030680155.1 Anaerolineales bacterium | reverse complement strand
ATAATTCACCCATGCCCATCTCTCTGTGATGCGTGGTACGTATTACGTATTACGCATTACAAGCCTCTCATACACCTTCCCCAACTTCTTCTGGGACTCATGCCAGGTAAACTTCGTCAACGCGCGTTCGGAGGCGGAGTCCGCCAACCGTTTAGATAATTCCAGGTCGTTCAATAGCGCCAGCACCTGACGCGCCAGATCGTCGGGATCATTCGGGGAAAAGAGCAGACCATCCACATCTTCACGGACGAGTTCGCGGACGATGGGCATGTTCGATGCTAGAAGCGGACGCCCCGCTGCCATGTATTCCAGCACCTTGATGGGACAGGCTCCCTGCGTCACGTTGCGGTCGTTCAAGCCGAGCGGAGCCACGCAAATATCCGCACCTGCGATGAGGGAAGGGATCTCGTGATGCGGCACGGCAGGCTGGACAATCACATGCTCATCCAAACCCAGTTTGCGGATCTGCTTCGCCAACATCTTACGCTGACGCGAACGTCCGCGCCCGATGATGTGGAGTCGCACAGCCTGCTGTTCAAGAATCTTTGGCAACGCCTTAATCATGATGTCCAAGCCCTGCCAATCGGCGAGGGTGCCGATGTACAGCAAAACAGGTTCACGTCCATCGCGGATGGGCAAAGGGGTGGCGGAAAAATCTGAAGGGCTGACCCCGTTTGGGATAACAGTCACCAGCTTGCGGTTAAGTCCGAGCGAGGCGATGTAGTCACGGGTCACTCGTGAGGGACAGATGATCGCGTCACTCAAGTGCAGAGTGGCGATTTCCTGTTCTTTTATTTTAGCGAGCAACTCTGAATCCAAGCCAGGGTAATGATATTTGAGTTCGATGGAGGGCAATCCATTCACTTCAAACAGCGTTTTGTAACCGAATTTCTTTTTGTTCTGCGTGATGTGAAAGCCGTCCCAAATATTGCGAAAATGGACAACATCATAATCGGGATGAAGCGCAAGATGCGCCAGCACAGACTTGCCAAAATGCACCGCGCGGGCAAGAAAATTTTGAGAAAGGTCTTGCGGGATGCGTGTGAC
>JAUXWL010000254.1 GCA_030680155.1 Anaerolineales bacterium | reverse complement strand
CGACGAGAGTGTGCCACGAAGGCGCAAGGGGAAAACATCCCCAAGCAGCTATGCTGCACAAGAGATGAGGGTAGGCCCCTCGGAGTCGCCGTACAGGCGGGGGCTTCAAACCACCTACTGCTGCTGCGCTTAAGAGGCGTGGTGGTGAGCGAGATAGGAAAAGGCCAAGTTCAAATTGGTCAGGTATGGATCGTAAAGTCGAACGAAAGTGAACCATTGATGACGTGTCGAAACGTGAAGATGATGTCAAAACTGCGGGGGTTTCGTTACTGCAGGATAAGTCCGGGAGGTGCCTGTTGATGGCCCGGGTGGCATCCGGCATGGAGATGGCGAGAGTACGATCCAGGCTTTTGTGTGGAACGTGGGAACCTGTCACTTCGATGTTAAGGGAGAAGCGCAAGGAAGCTTATTCCAAGCGTGAGAGTACCGATGCGAAGAACAGGGACGGAGTAACCCGTAGTAGTGATGAAGGAGCTGTAATGGTTCTGGAGCGAAGGGGTTGCCCTATCTGGCTGGAGACGATAGAACAACTGGAAACAGGAGGATTCTATTGAACCCGGCAAAACCATTTGCTATTCATAAACGACAAGTATGGGAGGCATACAAGCGAGTTAAAGTAAATCAAGGTGGTGCAGGAATTGATGCTCAGACCCTGGAGGATTTTGCTCAGGATCTTGGAAACAATCTGTACAAGCTGTGGAACCGCATGGCATCTGGGAGTTACCATCCTCCACCGGTGATGCGTGTTGAGATACCCAAAGCGGATGGTGGAATTCGTCCTTTGGGCATACCAACGGTGACGGATCGAATTGCGCAAACGGTAGTTAAGCAGGTACTGGAACCGGAACTGGAAAAGCACTTCCATCCAGATTCTTATGGATACAGGCCTGGAAAGTCAGCACATCAAGCGTTAGCAATAACGCGTAAACGGTGCTGGAGCTATCAATGGGTGCTGGAGTTCGATATCAAAGGTTACTTTGATAGCATTGATCATCAGCTATTGATGCGCGCAGTTGGCAGGCACACGCAGGAAAAGTGGGTGCTGCTGTATATTGAGCGCTGGCTGAAAGCAGCGGTGCAGATGGCGGGTGGGGAAACGCAGGTGAGAGATCGGGGAACACCGCAAGTGCGCTGCAGACGCACAACAAGCGCAAAACTATTTGCGTGAAGTTGAGCTTAAGCTCTATAAATGATGGAGGAATCGACCCTCCGATATCGGCGTTCAGGTGCTGGTATCAAACCACTTCAAGCGGC
>JAUXWL010000245.1 GCA_030680155.1 Anaerolineales bacterium | reverse complement strand
CGTCGCTGACGCCGAACGCAATCGAAACCAATCCCTCGGCGATATTGTAGAGGATCGTAAAGATCGCCAGCCAGAGCGCATAGCCCCAGTAAGGTTTTTGTGCGGTTTGTTCTGCCATTGTTGTCATAAAAAACTCCTGTTACCCAAATCATAGCGCGGTTCGTACCGCAAAAACTTGTCCTCGCAGAGGGTTCATTTTGCGCCCTGACAGGCAAGATAAATCTTGTGCGGTTCGTACCGCAAAATTCATTTTGCGACAGGCAGGATAAATCTTCGCGGCTGGCGTAGTTTTCGCGTGCGTACGCAAACCATGTCAGGTGACTTGCTCCCTGCGCCGTACCCATTCTGGGCACTTTCCCCGGCGCAGGGTTTCCCTCGCAAAACGCCGCCGAGGACGGCGGCTTGAGCGACTGCCGCTGACAACCTTTGCATGCACACGTTTTCGCACAGCAATACTATACTACAGGAATTCGGATACAATTTCCCCATGAATATTATTTCCAGCACATCCAACTCACTCGTCAAACAGGCGCGCGCGCTTCGCCAAAAGAAGGCGCGTAACGAAAGCGGATTATTCCTCGTGGAAGGCATTCATCATGTGGGTGAGGTGGTCGCATCAGGCTGGAAGGTGGAAGCGATCCTGTATGCTTCGGGCGTGTTGACCAGCCCCTTTGCGCACGACTTAATTACCCGCTTCGCATTCAAGCCGCAAGCTGTCACTGCCCAGGTGATGGAAGCCCTCGCTGACAAGGAAAACCCGCAGGGCATTTTGGCGGTGGTGCAGCAAAAACGATACAAACTCGCCGACCTGAAACCTGTCACCCGCGCGGTGGCGCTTGTCTCGCCACAGGACCCTGGCAATGTCGGCACCATCCTCCGCACCATGGATGCAGTTGGAGCCGATGCGCTCTTCCTGCTCGATGGCGGCGTGGAACTGTATCATCCCACCATTGTCCGCGCCAGCATGGGGACGTTGTTCTGGAAACCTGTCATTCAGACTTCCTTCAATGAATTTGTGGATTGGGCGCGCAAGGAAAATATGCAACTCATCGCCACCTCCGCCAAAGCGGATATGGACTATCGCAGTCTTACCCCGCAGACCCCGTGGGTATTGGCGCTTGGCAGCGAGCAAAAAGGACTCTCCCCCGCACAATCCGCCGCCTGTGATGTGACCGTCTCCCTGCCCATGCAGGGACGCGTCAGTTCGCTGAATTTATCCGTCGCGGCGGGGGTGTTGTTGTATCAACTGTCATCAGCACACTCCTGACTTTTTCAACTTTTATTTTGTGCAGGTGTGTTCAACGTCTCCATACACATTGCCTTTGATGGAGATGTGATAGTCTGTGATCTCTCCATCCTCGTACGTGACCGTATAGGCAATCGTATAGGAATTTCCAGTCTGTGAGTATTCCATCGCAGATCCGCCAACATCAATGGCGACCTTTCTGGGTGTCCCTGAAAAGCCTGGCACGGCAAGGTCGTGGGTACTGCGATATTCCATTTCTTCTGCGGGGAGATCGATCACCACATTAATTCTTCCACTGCTGACGTATACGTC
>JAUXWL010000243.1 GCA_030680155.1 Anaerolineales bacterium | reverse complement strand
GAAACTTTTTTGGTCGAAGTCGGTGATTGAACAACCATAATATGATTATAACCAAAAAAGAGACAGCCACCGTCAAGGTGACTGTCTCTTTAATTTCTACTGAAACGTAATCTCTTCCACGCGCCAACTTTCTTCGCCCATCAGCTTCTTGAGGCGTTCGAGCGCTTCGGGGCAGATGCGCGTGGTGTCGTTGGGGAAGTCGATCAGGTGTCCCTTGCCGTTCTCGAAGATCTGAAAACTGAACTTGTCGCGCCCGTGGTATGAGATCAACGTGCCGTACAGCGTCTTGATGCGGCGCTTGTCGCGCTCCCGGTCGCCGGTGGGGCGCAGCAGGATGGTGATCTGTTGGGGCGGATGTTCCTTGTCCTTGTTCTCTTTTGCGAGCGGGACGTACAACGACGGGATGAACGCTTCGCTTCGGTCTTCGGTCTGATTCAGCTCTTCGACTTTTGCCAACGCCTCGACCGCGCGAGTCACCAGCGGAGGAGTCACCTCTTCGTTCTTCTTGAACTTCGGTTCGGGTTTGGCGGCGATGGCGGCTTCGTCGAAGGAGGGCTGCCATTCCATGTCCCAGCCGTCGGGGAAGTTGTCGGGCGGCGGGGGCATGTCGTCGGTGTTGTAGGATGTTGCGGTTTCGGCGGTTTGGTAGGTCACGCTTTTAGCGTGACTTTCTTGCTTGGGGGAGTTCGTCACGCTGGAAGCGTGACCTATATTTATCGGCGTTGGATTCTGTCTGGGTGGTGAAGCAGGCGTCGGCGGAGTCTGCTGCGGGCGGCGGGGGGATTGGGCTTCGGTGCGTGCGAGAAGCGGCTTGGGAGTCGTATCCGCTTTGATGAAGGGATCATCCGCCGCTGTTGTTATGTTGATTTCCGTCTTGATCGTATCGACCAAAATTTTTGGCGGGGCGCTGCCCTGATCCACTTTGCCTTCGACGATAACGATCTGCCCGACGGTCAGTTTCTCGCGCGATTGCTCCCAGGTTTTGGGGAAGAGCACGAGTTCGACGGTGCCTTGAATATCTTCGAGCGCGACGAAGCCCATCGGTTTGCCTGTTTTGGTGGTGTATGGGCGCACGCCAGTGACGAGACCCGCAATGCGGACTTTCTCTTCGTGATTGGCTTCGCCAAGTTGACCCGTGAAGTAGCTGACGATCTTGGCGAGCGTGGCTTGATATTCGTTGAGCGGATGGTCGGAGATGTACAGACCGATGAGTTCACGCTCCCAGTTGAGCATCTCGCGCTTGTCCACGTCTTTGACTTCGGGCAGCTGAATTTCTTCGATGATGCCTGTCGCCGCGCCGAAAAGACTCATTTGTCCCGCATCGGCGGCGCGGAAGTGATTGCTGGAGATGGCAACCACGCGGTCGAGTGAGGCGAGCAGGGAGGCGCGGTTGCCGAACGAGTCCATTGCGCCGACTTTGATGAGACATTCGAGCGAGCGTTTGCCGACGGCGCGCAAATCCACGCGGCGGGCAAAGTCGTTGAGGTCGCTGAATTTTCCATTGGCGGTGCGTTCCTCAATGATGGGCTGCACAGCGTTCTCGCCGACGTTCTTGATGGCGCCCATGCCGAAGCGGATGTGAGGTATTTTTTTCTTGCCAGTATTGCTCTTTCCGTCGTACCCATTCTGGGCACTTTCCTCGGCGGAAGGGTTATTGTTTACATCGCCGCCGGGGACGGCGGCTTGAGCAGTAGCGGCTTGAGCAGTGGCGGCTTGAGCGGAATCAACTTCCACATCTTCGATATCAAAATCCCACATCGAGGAATTGATGTCAGGCTGCAGAACGGGTACGCCCATATTACGCGCATCGGCAACATAGAAGGCGACCTTTTCGGTTTGCCCAGCCGAAGCGGACATGAGCGCGGTCATGTATTCGGCAGTGTAATGCGCTTTGAGATACGCGGTCTGGACGGCGATCACGCCATAGTCTGCGGCATGGCTCTTATTAAATCCATACCTTGCGAATTCTTCCCAGTCTGTGTAGATGGCTTCGGCGGTGGTTTCTTCGATGCCTTTTTCAACAGCGCCCTTCACGAACTTGGCGCGGTGTTTGTCGATGTCTTCTTTTTTCTTTTTGGAGATGGCTTTGCGCAGTTCATCCGACTCAGAGGGAGTGTACCCTGCCAGTTCAACGGCGGCACGCATCAATTGTTCTTGATACACGGGAATACCGAAAGTGTCTTTGAAGATCGGCTCCATGTCGGGGTGACGATATTCCACTTCCGCTTCGCCGTGCATGCGCGCAATGTAATCGGGGATGAACGCCATCGGACCCGGGCGATACAAGGCCACCATGGCGATGATGTTATCAAGGTTCTTCGGCTTCATCTGGACAAGCCAGCGCGTCATGCCTCCCCCTTCGATCTGAAATAAACCTGCTGTCTGTCCGCTTCCCATCAACTCAAAGGAACTGGGATCATCCAGCGGAATGTTATTCAGGTCGAGCTTGATGCCATGACGTTTGAAGATCAAATCACAGGCGCGCGCCATGACGGTCAACGTGATGAGACCGAGGAAGTCCACCTTCAACATGCCGAGCGAATCGAGAATACCCATTTCGAACTGGGTTACCGATTTGATGGGCGTGTCTTCCGAATTTGATGTCGGGCGGTGCAGCGGCAGATAATCCACGATGGGTTTGTCGGAGATGACCACGCCCGCCGCGTGTGTGCCTGCGTTGCGGACGGTGCCTTCCATTTTTGTGGCGATATCGATCACCTCGCGCATTTGCGGGTTCTTGTTATAAATTTCCTTGAACTCCGCCACCGCCAGCGCGTCTTCCATGGTGGTATTGCGCCCCGAAACGAACGGCACGAGTTTTGCGGTGCGGTCCACATCGGGCAGCGGCACTTCCAACACACGCGCCACGTCACGGATGGCCGCCTTGGTGCCCATCGTGCCAAAGGTGATGATCTGCGCGACCTTGTCCGCGCCGTATTTGCGGGCGCAGTACTCGAGCATTTCGTGGCGGCGGTCGTCGCGGAAGTCGAGGTCGATATCGGGCATCGAGACGCGCCCCGGATTCAAGAAGCGTTCAAAAATGAGCGCATGTTCGAGTGGATCGACCATCGTAATTTCAAGCGTAAACGCGATGATGGATCCCGCCGCCGAACCGCGCGCGTTGTACCAAATTCCATGTTCACGGGCGAAGCGGCACAAGTCCCACACGATCAGGAAGTAGGCGTCGAATCCCATCTCGTGAACGACTCGCAATTCATAATCGAGTCTCTCGCGGACGCTTCGACTCAGCTCAGCGCGAGCCTTGGAACTGGTCGCATCGTCCCCGTACCTTTTCCTCGCTCCAGCCTCGCACAACGAACGCAGGTAACTCTCCGCCGTATGCCCATCCGGGACGGGGAACTCGGGCAGGTGGTAGCCTTTGAAATCAAGGTTTACGTTACAGCGTTCGGCGATAAGCAGCGTATTCGATAAGGCAGAAGGGACCTCGGCGAAGAGGTGGCTCATCTCCGCAGGCGAGCGCAGGAAGTATGAGTCGTCGGTCATGCGCATACGGTCAGGGTCGTTGTAGGTGGAGTTGGTCTGGATCGCCAACAGAACATCCTGCAACTTCGCGTCTTCCTGGTTGACGTAATGCACATCGTTGGTGGCGATGTAATTCGCAGAGTAACGCGCGCCGAGTTCGAGTAATTTTTTATTCAGGTCGAGAATTTCAGGGATGTTGTGCTGCTGCAATTCCACAAAGAAACGGTCGGGACCAAAGACCTCGTAATACCAGTTCCATTTGCGCAGCGCTTCTTCGGGATTGTCCTGCAGCAATGCGC
The DNA here is from genome assembly GCA_030680155.1 of Anaerolineales bacterium. Taxonomy (GTDB): domain Bacteria; phylum Chloroflexota; class Anaerolineae; order Anaerolineales; family Villigracilaceae; genus Villigracilis. The sequence goes on along the minus strand of JAUXWL010000243.1, from coordinate 2,383 downwards.
GCGGAATCTCCGCAGACATACAGCCCGAGGTACAGATCAGCCCTTCGGAGTGAGCAGCTAAAAAGTCATGGTCGATGCGGGGGTAGTAATAGAAGCCGTCCAGTTGGGCGGCGGAAGCGATCTTCAATAGGTTTTGGTAGCCCTTCTCGTTTTCCGCAAGCAGGAGCAGGTGAAAGGACGAGCGATCCAGTTTTGAATCCTTGTCCTGCATGCCGCGCGCCGCCATGTAGGCTTCCAGCCCGATGATGGGCTTGACACCTTCCGCCTTGGCCGCTTTGTAGAAGTCGATCACGCCGAACATGGTACCGTGGTCGGTGATGGCGACCGAGCCCATGTCCATCTCTTTGACGCGTTTGACCAGCTTCTTGATGTTCGAGAAGCCGTCGAGCAGGGAGTATTCGGTGTGGACGTGGAGGTGGGCGAAACTCATAGTCGGTTAGTTGGGTGGTCGGGTAGTTTGGATAGTTGTGTAGTTTGGATGGTTGGGTAGTCGGATGTTTGGCAAATTGACCATTAGACGATGTGGCTATTTGACTAAAAAAGATTATAGCACGCATGTTCGTCAAACCACTGGGCGGGTGGCTTAAAAAATCGGCAATTCTCATTTATTCACTCGCCTTACGCAAAAATGGTTTTTCACAGACAAATCTCCTTCCTGCCCGCCCCGCCCCGACGTAAACGTCAGGGCTACTCATACGAAGCCGCCTTTGGCGGCTCAGCCTGGAAGTAGCGCGGGGGGTTACATCGTACCCTTTAGAAAGCGTTTCTTAAGTCAGACCCTAAAGGTTTTCGCCGCAAAACAGAACCATAATTTGCAAAAATGTGCCCACAAAACGGCGTTTTCGTAATCGTGGGAAACCTTTAGGGTCTTTGCCTACGAGTTAAGAAACAGTCTCTTAGGGTATCCCCGTGCGGAGAGTGGCGCGAACGGCAAATGGGCTGCCAAAGTATGCGCAATGTGAACATTGCGGTACTTAAACGTAACTGCTCAGCCATGTCGTCGGGAAGAGCAAGAGCCCTCCTCGCACAGCGTCCACCTTGGGGAACGACATATTGAGAATTGCTGTTAAAAAATTCGGATACAATACGGAGCGTTACTCTCCCTTTATTTGCTTTTGTTCCATTAACCGATAGCGTACGCCATGTCTCTCATTCCTGTCAGCAAAACCAAGATCGTTCCGCCCCGCCGCCGCGAGGAGCTGCTCACGCGCAAACGTCTGTTGGAGCAGTTGACCGACGCGCTGGACCGCCGTTTGATCCTCGTCTCAGCGCCTGCCGGGTACGGCAAAACCTCCCTGTTGATCGACCTCGCCCAGCAGAGCGAGATGCCCTGCTGTTGGCTGGCGCTGGACGAACTGGACCGCGACCCGCAGCGGTTTGCGGCGTATTTCATCGCGGCGCTGGAAAAACGCTTTCCAAAGTTTGGCAGCCAGTCCCGCGCCGTGCTGGATGGGATGAACTCGTTCGAGCAGGATATGGAACGCCTGCTGGTCACGCTGATCAATGAACTGATCGAAAAAGTGGATGAGCATTTCGTCTTCATCCTCGATGATTTCCACCTGCTTGAAAAAGTCCCCGCCATCCAAAATTTCATCAACCGCTTCGTTCATCTGATGGACGATAACTCACACCTGGTCATCTCTTCGCGGGTGCTGACCAGCTTGAAGGACATGGCGCGCCTCGTCGCGGGGAATCATGTCGGCGGGTTGAACTATGCCGACCTGGCCTTTCAGCCCGGGGAACTTCAAGCCCTGCTCGCGCAGAACCGCGGATTGCATATCTCCGATGACGAAGCTGCGCGCCTCATTACTGAATCGGAAGGTTGGATCACGGGCCTGCAATTTTCCGATACGGGCATCCTGCAAAAGGGGATGAAGCATTCTGTTCTCGAAAGCGGCTCAGACCTGTTCGACTATCTGGGTCAGCAGGTGCTCGATCAACAGCCGCCCGAACTGCGGGAATTCGTCCTGCGCACTGCGTTCATGGAAGAGTTCGATGCCTCCCTGTGTGAAGCGGTGCTGGGACAATTCTATACGGAGCCGCAGGATTGGCAGAAATGGGTCAAGTCGATTGCGCACAATAACCTGTTCGCCCTGCCCGTCGGCGAGGATGGACGCTGGCTTCGTTATCACCACCTCTTCCGCGATTTTATCCGCGAGCGTTTTCAGCGTGAACGAATGCCCGAAGTGGCGGCAACGCTGTCCCGTTTGGAAGAGGCGTATGAGTCCATGGGCGAATGGGAGAAGGCGCATCACATCTGCAGGCAATTGAATGATATGGAAGCCCTCGCCGCGATGATCGAACGCGCGGGCACATTCATGCTGCAACATGCGCATCTTACGCTGGAGTCGTGGCTCAAAGACCTGCCATCCTCCATGCTGCG
>JAUXWL010000238.1 GCA_030680155.1 Anaerolineales bacterium | reverse complement strand
CGATCTGGAACCCTGTACGCGCGCCGCGATCCCGTCTTTGGTTTCGTCAATCGAAAGCACCTGACCCTGACGCGCATAACTGCGTCCGCGTGAGAGGCGACCTGAATCCACGAGCCGTTCCAGCGCGGCAATCCATCTCTGCGCCCACCAGCTTTTGGCGAACGCCCCGCGTTTACTCTGGGCTTTGATCCCATCTTTAGTCTTGATGGCTTTGGTTGGTTTGAAGTAGAAGTATGACATTACTCTCTCCTCAACGCGACCACACGCCGCAGTTCGTCCGTGTTCATCTCCATGAGCCAATTCTCACCGCTGCCGACAATCGCCTGCGCCAGACCCTTTTTAGATTCGATCATATCGTCAATCATCTCTTCCAGTGTGCCCGTGGTGACAAACTTATGCACCTGCACGTTGCGCTTTTGTCCGATGCGGAAGGCGCGGTCGGTGGCTTGATTCTCCACAGCAGGATTCCACCAGCGGTCGAAGTGAAAAACGTGATTCGCGCGGGTCAGGTTCAAACCTGTACCGCCCGCTTTCAGTGACAAAATAAATATTGGCGGCGCGTGCTCATCCTCCTGGAAACGCCTCACCATTTGGTCGCGCATCTTTGCAGATGTGCCGCCGTGCAAAAACTGGGTTGCCGCGCCAAAAGCCCTTGGCAAATAATCTGCCAGCATTTCACCCATCTCCGCGAACTGCGTGAAAATCAAAGCGCGGTCATTATCCGCCAGCACTTCTTCCAGCAATTCGCCGAGACGTTCCAGCTTTCCACTGCGATTATCCAGAGAAACATCTGCGCCTGACTTGCTCTTTTGATGAAGATACTGCACGGGATGATTGCAAATCTGCTTCAACTGCATCATCATGCTCAACACCAGCCCGCGCCGCTTCATTCCTTCCTCTTCCTCGATCTTCTTCATCACATCCTGCACCACCGCTTCGTACAGCGTGGCTTGTTCCTCTGTCAGCGTGCAATAAACTTTCGTCTCCACCTTGTTGGGCAAATCCGAAATCACACGCGGATCGGTCTTGACGCGCCGTAAGATGAACGGCGTGGTCAACTGCTTCAACTGTTTGATCGCCTCTTCATCGTGGTATCGCTCAATGGGCAAAGCGAAATTTTCGCGGAACGATTTTCTCGCGCCCAAATAGCCAGGGTTCAAGAAGTGCATGATGGACCACAGCTCGGACAGGCGATTTTCCACGGGCGTGCCTGTCAATGCAATGCGGAACTCCGCACCGATCTTGCGGATGGCTTGCGTCTGTTTCGCTTCGGGGTTTTTGATGTTCTGCGCTTCGTCCAAGATCACCGCCAGCCATTTCATGGATTGGAAAGATTCCGCATCGAGCCGCGCGACGGGATAACTGGTCAGTACCACATCTTGTTTTTTGACCGCATCCCGCATCTCTTCGCCCCTCAGCCTGCTCGCTCCCCGATGGACATAAGTTTTCAACCCTGGGGCGAATCTGCCAATCTCCCGCTCCCAGTTGGTTACCACCGACGTGGGCGCGATCAACAATGCAGGCGCGGGCAGTTTTTTCTTTGTCCCTTTTTCGTTCAGCAACAGCGAGATGGTTTGAATCGTTTTGCCAAGTCCCATGTCGTCGGCGAGACACGCGCCCATGCCCCACTTGCGCAGAAATGCCAGCCACGAGTAACCATACAATTGGTAGGGACGCAGTTGAGCGTCCAAGCCTTTGGGCTGTGCCAATTGTTCGAGTTTTTCGGTTTGATCAAACTTTTTTAGCCAATCGGATAACCACTTATCAGATTCAATTCCATCAATCGGCAATCCACCCGCCGATGTCTCTCCGCCCAAGCCGAGCTTCATCGCCTCAATCAGGGACATCTCACCTTCAAGTTGACTCTTCTCCCAGAACTTGATCGCGGCTTCGATCTGCTCCGCATCGAGCGTGACCCATTGCCCACGAATTTGCACCAGCGGCGACTTTAACTTTGCCAGCGCTTTGAACTCGGTTTCCGTCAACTCGGTCTCGCCCAGCGACAACTTCCATTGATACCTGACCAGGTTTTCCATTGACATTCGGCTTTTGGCGTTGGCATCACTTCCCTTCGACTTCATCTTTACCTTGATGCCCAGCCGCGCGCCCCTTTTGTTCCACCACGGCGGGACGAGAATCCCAAACCCCGCGCCTTCGAGCAGGGGAGCGGTCTCGCGCAAAAAGGTGTATGCGCCGCTGGTGTCGATGGTCAATTCGGTGGGACGCTTGCTTTTCAGGCTTTCGGTCACGGGTGGGAATAACCGCGCGGCGTAACCCAAACCCGTCAGCAGTTTTTCCTGCGGCTGTTCAAAGCGATGACCGAGATGAGTCAACGCGCCTTTGGTTTTCTTCCACACTTCATCAGCGGGGATTAACAGGCTGGGATCATCCTTTGCTTGAATGAGGTAATGCAATTGCCAGGGCTGTTGTTGCAGGGCAGGCGCTTCCAAACGAAAGGCGATGCGAAACGCGGCGTTGCCTGCGACATGCAGGTTGCGCATCCATGCTTTGTGACTTGCCGCAAGGTTTTGCGCCTGTGCAGATGATAATTTAATGAGGGCATTTTCGCTGAACAACGCTTTGATCCATTGCACGGCAGGTGAATCTTCATACAGCTTTGGTGCGGCGAATTTGCCCCACTCACGCGCAAGCGCATCGCAGACGGTGTTGAGAAAACTGTTGAGCAAGGCATGTGGAGAAACGGCATCGCCCTCGCCCCTAGCCCCTCTCCCGCTGGGAGAGGGGGACTCTGCGCGGCAAATGGCAGGCATTGCCTCTTCGAGTTGTTTTAATCGCTCCGCGTCTTTGGGTGAATCCAGCACAGGCAGCCAGCGTGCATAATGATTTTTGCCTTCATTCACAATGATGGGAAGGAGTTTGTGTGCCGCGAGAGTCTCCAAACTCAAAGCGCCGACCATGCTCCAGAAACGGGCATCTGCTCCGAGGGAGAGTGAAGCGTCTGTTTGGGATGAAAAAGCCAGCAGTGTGGAAATCGCTTCGGGCGGGCGCATCCAAATTCCATTTACAAGAAATGGGGTGAGTTTCGGATTTTTGGAATCCAAGTCCCAATTGTGAATCAACTGTGGTGAGGGGAGTGGAATCCCTTTAACAGCGGGCAGGCGCAGTGTGACGGTTTTGGACGTCCCCTCGATATTGAGCACGTGTTTGAGCGTGTCCGCATCTGCGCAAAATGGGTGCAGGCGTGATTTTTCTTTTTTTGCGGCGCGTCCGCTTTTGGGTGCGGGTTGGTCGGATGTTTCCATCCAAAATAAAATGCCGCCCGTTTGGTTGGACGCTTGAGGGGAGTGGTAATGTGCATGAAGGATGTTCATGATTGTTCATTGTACAATAAATTTGCGCCAGTTCGTTCAGATTATGGAAGCAACAAAACGGGGTTTGCCTGCGATCTTTGAGATGGGTATTATCCAAATATGGGGTCGTAAAGACTCAAAATGTAAAAATGAAGGCGCGATGGATAATGCGTAGGAATAATAGTTCGCCAATATTTAAACAAAAATACCCAGCATTTGCTGGGTATTTTTGTAATTGTCTTCTTGAGTCAGTTGCTGCCGCCTACGTGCCGCCTACGCGTTTTCTAAATTTATACCCGTATACCAGATATGTACCCCGCCGGACAGATCCGCTTGCGGTTGTGAGGCGGAAAATGCATGAAAGCAGTCGATAATAAAAAAATAGAAGCGAATACAACTTTTCTGGCAACTCATAAGACTGGAATGCGCTCCAACTCTCGCCAACTGATTAATGACCCAGAATTAGTCTGCATGGACTTTTCTCCTCCATAAACCACATAACCTTGATTTTCAGGAACAGCCGCCAACTGCCGCCAGTATTGGAGGTTGTCAAAGTAGCTAGTAGACATTGTTTTGCCGGATTTTATCTCAACCGGTGTAATTTTTTCGCCATTCACCAACAAACAATCAATCTCTTTACCATGATTGTCCTGCCAAAAATACGGCAGGCGATTCTCGCCACGATGGAAGTTGCGCTTAATAAACTCATTGATGATCAGATTCTCAAAAAGCCCACCTTTTAGATAGTGTAAGTTGACCTGATTTTCTTCGCGGATACCAAGTAGGGAACAAGCAATGCCCGTGTCGTAAAAATATAACTTGGGCGATTTGACCAACCGCTTGTTGAAGTTGCGATGATAGGGTTGTAGACGATACAGAATGTAGGAACTCTCCAAAATCGATAGCCAGGCTTTGGCAGTGTTTGGGCTGATGCCAGCGTCGCTTGCCAGGCTGGCATAGTTGAGCAGTTGTCCGATACGCCCGGCGCATAACTGTGTGAATTGAATAAAAGAATTGATATCTCCGATGTTTTTCATCAAGCGCACATCTTTCTCAACATAGGTTTGGATGTACGCTGGATAAAAGTCAGTGGGGGCGAGGTCACGATCATAAATGCGTGGGTATTGACCCTTGAAAATCAGGTTTTCGTATTGCCCTGCATCTGGCTTCATTTCTGCAAAAGATAATGGCAGCAAATGTAAAACAGCAGTACGCCCTGCCAGTGTTTGGCTGATTTTCTCCATCAACAGGAAGTTTGATGAACCGGTCAGAATGAATTGAATTTTTCGGTTCTCATCCACCAGCTTTTGAATGTAGGAAAACAAATCTGGAGTATTTTGGATTTCATCCAAAATTGCCCCGTTCGGATAATTGGCAAGGAAGCCACGCGCATCGGTCAGCGCAATCTGGCGGATGTCAGGTTCTTCCAAAGATACATAAGGCAAGGTGGGAAAGGTAGCCTGAACGAGGGTGGTCTTACCTGATTGGCGAGGTCCTGTGAGGGTAATGACTTGGAATTTTTTCGCAAGTGTAATTAGCTTGGCAGCCAAAGTTCTTTCGATCATGAGCACACTCCATTTGCTGGCATTAATTGCAGATATTTCTATTATAACGCAGTACGTACAAATACGCAATACAATTGCGTATTTGTACATGTCGGCGATTAGGCTATAAATTTGGATGTATAGAATGGTATTGCTGGAGCATAGTATCAAAAACACCGGAATGTCCCAAATCCGTGAGCACCAAACGCGCAGAAACACAGGTCTGGGGAAAATTGTATGAGTTCGCCATGAACCCGGATTTCTTGTTTGCGCAAGCCAAAGACCAGGTCAAGCAACTCCAGCAAAGGTATGAACACCTACAAAAAGAACAGCAACAGATTCTTGAAGAACTGGAAAAAGAGTTCGTCAAGCGCCAGCAAGTGATTACGGAAGCCCGCAAAAAAATGAGGGCGGATGCCGAATTTGATGAGCGGATGCGTGAACTGTATAAAGTGGAGGAGCGATTGAAGCGCAGGCTGACAACCCTGGAGCAAGAAATAGACACCTATGCCAGGTTGGATTGGGAAGAAAAAGTCAAGGAGTATGTGGCGGATCTTCAGGCAGGGATCGGAGAATTGAACAACGCTATTCCTAAGACTCCTGATGAGCAGCATCGTGTCTTTTTGATGAAAAAGCAACTGGTAGATGAACTTGTCTCCGAAGCGATTATCGATGATAAGCGAGACATTCAGGTGGAGTTTCGAGCCAAGATCATCGATGTGGCGGTGAGTAAACAAATACTGAACTTTCCGATTAATGGTGAAATTGTAATTCGGCTGTAGCGAACAGCTTCTAATGAAAAGGATAACGCCCTGACAATCCCACGAAAAAGGAAAGGATTGTCAGGGCGTTTTTTCCATTAAATACGCACTCCCAAGTAGGGGAGTGCGGCATGATCGTTTATGAAAAGATTTCTATTCCGATACACGATCATTCAGCTATATAGAGAGTTTTATTCTGTTCTGAGCATCCTGTCTCCATATATGG
>JAUXWL010000233.1 GCA_030680155.1 Anaerolineales bacterium | reverse complement strand
AAGGAGATTTCCCATGCCCGATTATTTATTCCGCGGTGACCTTGCCAAACTTGACCCGGATGTCTACGAATTGACCCAGCTCGAAGCGGAGCGCCAGTACCGCAAACTGATCCTGATCCCCAGCGAGTCGACGGCGCCGATGGCGGTGCGTGAAGCGCTCATGTCTGCCTTCCAGAACATTTACGCCGAAGGTTACCCCAGCGAAGAATCACGCTGGATGAGCGAGGAGGAAATTCTCGACCATCCCATGCGTCTTGCCGATTACCGCCGCAACGGTGACCCGCGCTATTACAAAGGCGTGGAATATGCCGACGCCGTGGAAGCCCTCGCCCGCAAACGCGCCGCGCAGGCTTTCGCCGCCAATGGGTTTACTGCCAATGATATTTACGTCAACGTGCAGGCGCTTTCGGGCGGACCTGCCAACAACGCGGTCTATCAAGCCTTGTTGAACATCGGCGATACCGTGATGGGACTCGACCTGCTGCATGGCGGTCATCTTTCGCACGGTTCCCCCGTCAACCGCAGCGGCAAGTGGTTCAAGGCTGTGCATTACAGCGTGGACGCGAATGAGAGGCTCGATTACGAAGCCATTCGCCAACTCGCTTTGGAAAACAAACCGAAATTACTGATCGCCGGTTACTCATCCTATTCATGGGTGCCGGATTGGAAGAAGTTCCGTGAAATTGCGGATGAAGTCGGCGCATACTTCCTTGCGGACATTTCACACATCGGCGGTCTTGTCGCGGCGGGAGTTGTTCCTTCGCCGATCGGCATTGCCGACGTTGTGATGTCCACCACCCACAAGAGCCTCGACGGTCCACGCGGCGCGGTGTTGATGACGACCAAAACCGACATCGCCAAGAAGCTCGATAAAGCCGTCTTCCCCGGTGAACAGGGCGGACCTCACGTCAACGTCTTCGCGGGCCTGGCGTTGACCTTCAAACTGGCGCAGACCAGGCAGTTCAAAAAATTACAGGAACAGACCATCAAGAACGCGGTGGCGATGGCGGATCAATTCACCAAACGCGGACTGCGCGTTCCGTTCGGCGGCACGAACTGTCACATGCTGAATGTGGATGTCTCGATGGTTGTGGGGGAGGACGGCACGAAATTAAGCGGCGATCAGGCGGCGCGCATTCTCGATATTGTTGGCATCGTTGTTAACCGCAACACCATCCCTGGGGATAAAAGCGCGGCGGCTCCTTCGGGCATCCGCCTCGGTACGCCGTGGATCACCCAGCGTGGATTCAACGAGAAGCAGTCGCGCCAACTCGCGGATGTCATCGCGGATGTCTTGCTGGCATGTGCGCCTCATGCAGTGGACACCGTCCGCAAGGGCAAACAGCGCCGCGCGAAAGTGGATTTTCGCGCGTTGAATGTTGCAAAGTTGAAGGTTAGAAAGTTAGCGACGAGTGCGGGTATTGATTTCAAACCGACCAAGACCGGATACCCGCACTTCTATTACATTGATGATGTCCCTCACCCCAGCCCCTCTCCCAAAGGGCGAGGGAGCGCCAGCGCAGTGTACGAACTGAGCGGACAACGCATTCGCCAGGTGTTGGATTATGCTGCCTCTTCCGACCTCTCTGCTTTGAAGAAGGGCAAGACCCAAATCACTTCGATCTCCACCCCCAAGGGAATCGTCAAAGGTTTGTTGAAGAACATGGACGACACCACCTATCAATTATCTGTGCCGATGAAGGATGCTTCGGTGGCGGCGACATGGCTGCGCGATCTTTCGGATGGATACACTTCGTTCAACCTGGATGGCTCGAAAGATTTCAGCGCAAAGCGTGTGCCGGGTCCGTTCGTGGTGAGTGCGGTGAAGGCGAAACTCTCTGCCACGGTGCCGCCGCTCAAAGCGGAGGTAAAGCCCTGGTTTGTAGGAGTCAGCTCAAACGTTAAGGAAGAGGCGCAGCCATCCTTTGTATGGAATGAAGTTGAAGGCGACCCTTCGACAGGCTCAGGGCAAGATCTCAAGAAAACAGCGTTGAATCAAACGCATCGCGATCTCGGCGGCAGGATGGTCCCGTTTGCGGGCTGGGAAATGCCCGTGGTGTACACATCCATTTTCGAGGAGCATCTGGCTACACGTCAGGCGGCGGGACTGTTCGATGTTTCGCACATGGGTGTGTATGACGTGCGCGGCGCGGATGCGGCGTCGTTCCTCGATACGGTCTGCGGCAATGACTGCGGCGGGCTGATGCCGGGCGAGTCTCTTTACACGCATTTCCTCACGCCCGATGCGGATGTGATCGACGATACGCTTGTCTACCGCCGCGGCTTCGATAATTATCTCGTGGTCGTGAACGCGTCGAACGATGACAAGGATCGCACGTGGCTTGAAAGTTTGCGCGACGGCAAAGTGAAAATTGATAATGTGCGCCCCTGGGCGCGGACCTTCGGTTATAACGCGGAGATCCGCAACCTGCGTGACCCGAAAGCTGGTTCTGCAATGAGAGTTGATATCGCTCTGCAAGGACCGAAGTCCCGCGACATTTTGCTGGCGATGGGTGTGGATGAAGAGACGAGAGGACGAGTTGCCAAGTTAAAGAGAACCGAGTTATGCGATGCGGTCATTGGGGGATTTGACTTGATCGTTTCGCGCACCGGCTACACCGGCGAGAAGATGGCGTTCGAGTTGTTCGTCCACCCGGAACGCGCCGTGGAATTTTGGCTGGCAGTGATGAAAGCAGGCGAGCCGTTCGGCGTGAAGCCAATTGGCTTGGGCGCGCGCGACTCATTGCGCACGGAGGCAGGCTTGCCGTTGTACGGTCACGAAATGGGACTTGGCTCATTGCCAGTCGGTCTTAATATATCCACTGCACATGCCCTGGATTACTCGACCCTCAGCGGCGAACGAGACCTCGGCGTGGCCGAAGGCGGATTCGGTTCGTATGTGAAGACCTACAAGCCGTGGTTCATCGGGCGCGAGGCGTTCGTGGCGCGTGAGAAAGAACGCAAGGGCGTGGTGGTCCGTTTCCGCTTTGACGATCAGCGCGTGCGCATGGCACACAACGGCGACCCTGTGGTGAACGGCAATGGCGAACGCATCGGCTTTGTGACATCCTGCGCCATCGACTCCGAGCGCTTCCTAACCGGACAGGCCTATCTGGACCTCGTCTATGCTAAACTGGATACACCCATCGGCATCCATCAGGGCGGGGTGATGGATCGTCCCGCTACGGCGGCGAAGGTGGTCAGCCGGTTCGCGAAACTATAATTTGTAGACGTGCCGCGTATTCAAGAAGGAAACAGGATGAAACAGGAACAGGAACAGGACGATAAGCCAAAGCCGCAGCCAACGGAACGTCAGAAGCTCGAACTTGAGCAGGAACAACAGCGAAAACTGCGGCAGCAGGAACGTCAGCAACTCGAGCAGGAACAGCAGCAGAAGCAAAAACTGCAGAGAGAGGAACAGCAGAAACTCGAGCAGGAACAGCAGCAGAAGCAGAAATTGCAGAGAGAAGAACAGCAGAAGAAACTGTGAAGGTTGTAAGAGAACGTTTCTTAAGTCAGACCCTAAAGGTTTTCGCCGCAAAACAGAATCATAATTTGCAAAAAAGGGCCCACAAAACGGCGTTTTCGTAACCGTGGGAAACCTTTAGGGTCTTTGCCTGCGAGTTAAGAAACAGTCCTAAGAGCAAGTGAGTAGTGAATAGCGAATGGGACGGCGTGGGTGGGACGCTGTCTCTTTTTTTGATCGTGATTAAAAGGGCCGTATAATTACTCTATGATGAAATAAGATAATTACATGTGGATAAGGGGAATGCACAAACAATAATATTTATGTTCTTTTCTCTACAATCACTCTGCCATGCCAAACGAAACCACCCAAGTCATCTACTCCACAAACCGTGTGGGCAAGATCATTCCGCCCAACAAACAAATTCTGTAGGATTTCTCCCTGATTCGCGCCGTAATCGGCATGTCCGTTTGTGACCTCTCCCCCGTCCCCTCTCCTAAAGGAGAGGGGTGTCTTTTTGCGGGCGTCGCACGGACGTAAACGTCCGCGCTATCCATACGACATGTGCGCTGAAGGGGACGCGAGTCCGCTTGAGCGGGCTTTGCAGGTGTAGCCGCGACGCCTGTCCTGAGTTTGTCAAAGGGTTTACGTCGGGGCGGGGATCGAGAGGAGATAATGCTGACATGCAGGTTGATCTCTCCCATTTGGAGAAGGGGTATCTTTTATCCCCCTCCGCCTTCGGCACCTCCCCCAAATCCGACATTGAAGCGCTTTCTGAATCAACCAAACATAAACTTGTCGGATTTGGGGGAGGAAGGAGGGGGTGGTGGGAGAGGTCTGAATTATGGTAAAATGCTAAGCAAATATTGTTTTTTGCTTAGCAAGGAGAAACCATGACTACAACCTCTGTCAAAGTCAGCGCGAAATACCAGATCGCTGTCCCGCAGATCGCGCGCAGGAAATTGAATATCAAAAAGGGCGACCGCCTGCTCGTGGATGTGCAGGACGGCGTCATCGTTTTGATTCCACAGCCCAAGCGGTACACAGATCACCTGCAAGGTCTGCACAGCGAAATTTGGAAAGGCGTGGATGTCGAGAAATATCTCAACGGGGAGCGTGACGCATGGACGAGCTCAGCAAGCGATTAGCCAAAGCAAAAGTCATTGGGTTGGATACGTCTGTATTCATTTATTTTCTTGAAGATAATCCGAAGTACGGTCCGCTGGCACGGATTACCATCAACGGGATCGAAAATGGTAAATGGGAAGGTGTGACATCCACGATCACACTTATGGAAATCACTGTCCGCCCGTGGCAGACAGGGCATGAATTAATAGCGCGTGAATACGAAGCGGTCCTGGTTCACTTCCCTAATTTGTCTGTTGTGGATGTGGATCGGGATGCAGCACGAACAGCAGCCCAATTGCGTGCCAAATACAATGTCGCTCCGCCAGATGCGCTGCAAGTGGCAGCAAGTCTTAATTTTGGGGCGAAGGCATTTTTGACAAATGATAGAAGATTGTCCCGGTTTCAAGATTTGATCGATGTTCTTGTGATGGATGATTTTGTGGAAGAGTAAAGGGGAAATTTGAGCGTTTGACCTCTCCCTGATTCGCGCCGTAATCGGCATGTCCGTTTGTGACCTCTCCCCCGTCCCTCTCCAAATGGAGAGGGACGTTTTTTTGCGGGCGTCGCACGGACGTAAACGTCCGCGCTATCCATACGACATGTGCGCTGAAGGGGACGCGAGTCCGCTTGAGCGGGCTTTGCAGGCGTAGCCGCGACGCCTGTCCTGAGCTTGTCAAAGGGTTTACGTCGGGGCGGGGATCGAGAGGAGATAATGCCTCCAATCGAACGCACGCTGCCAAATCATCACTTTCAACTTACCCACTGCCCTTTTTTGCGGCAAAGAGTTCGAAAAGGGGAATGGGCCAGTATAGTGTGGCAATCGGCTGGATGGATGCGATTTTGCGAAGTTCATCCTTGATCTCGGCAATGCCGCGCTCGTGATAAGCCCCCGAATATTCGGGACCCGCAATTTTGCGCCCGACCTGATAGAGAATGTTTTCCGTGGGACCAGAGACGATCAATTGACCGTTTGGTTTGAGAAGTGTGAGCAGCTCGTTCAAGGTGCGCGGCAAATCCTGCACATGCTCGATCACATCGAGGGCGATGATGAGGTCGCAGCGGTTTGCGGGCAGGTCGGTGATGGCGGTCTGTGCGGCGTCTTTGACTTCAATGTTGTTCGCGAGCGGAATAAAATCTTGCACACGTTGCAGCGGCAGCAAGTCCACGTCCATGGCTGTGACGTGACTGCTGATGCTTGAAAGAAAAGGCAGCATTACACCGCTCCCACAGCCAAAATCCAAAATATGCTCATACGGCACGGGGCTTTGGATGAAGTCCATTACCTTGCGCAGCCGCTGCCAGAAGAGCCAGTTGATCACGGGGTTGCGGTGTGAGTAGGCTGGAAAGGCAGCTTCATCGAGACGGCCTTTTTCAGATTCGGTCAGGACTTGACGGATGGCGGCGCGATAGCGGGTTTTGTAAGCGTCGAATTCGAATGAGTTCATAGGGGCTGAACTGTCGTTTTCTTTGGGGTGGAATTCAAATCAATTTCGATGGCGGAAAGCAAAATTTGAATGGCAAGGATGACGGAAAGCGTCGGCAGGATGACCGTGCCAGTGGGAGCGGGGACGCCCAGTTGGAGGTATTGAATCCATTTGGTGATGCCGAAGATCAAACCGAACAATAACAACGGGATACCGGTCAGTAAATAAATGGAGACCATCGAAAAATCGAAAATGAAATAGTTGAGGATGATGCGCCTCAAAAGAGTGCGTGTCAGTTTGATGGGAAACTCGATCAAAACGCGGTGAACGGAAAGGCTGGAAATTTCATTGCCATATCGCGCGGGGATGGTCACATCTACTATGAAGGCGTCCAACAGGTAAAGGCGCGCAAGCATGGAGGTCTCGAAGAAATATCCCCTGTCGATCTTTTCGAGCGGCAGTTGCGCAAGAACCTCGGAACGGATGGCAAAGTAGCCGTTGGTGGGGTCGAAGATATTCCAATAGCCTGTGGCGGCCTTGGTCAGAAAACTCAACCCCAAATTCCCGATACGGCGGATGAGGGGCATCTGCTGCAATGAGACAAAATCGCGAAAACGATTCCCTTTGGCATAGTCCGCTTCGCCAGCGATCAGAGGCGCGATCAGCGCGGGGATGTGAACAGGGTCCATCTGCCCGTCGCCATCCAGTTTGACGATCACCTGCGCGCCAAGTTCCAATGCTTTTTGAAATCCGCTCACCATTGCCCCGCCCACGCCTTGATTTTTCCCGTGATGTATCAGGGTGATGCGCTTGTCTTTTTTGGCAGAAGCAGTCACGAGGTCCGCAGTGGAGTCGGGCGAAGCGTCATCCACCACGATGATGTGCCTGATATAAGCAGGGATTCCGCGCAAAACCTCCTGAATATTGCGCTCCACGCGGTAGGCTGGGATGACGATGGCGATCTTGAATTTTGAAAAATTCATGAGCAAAATTGTAATCGAAAAGGTGA
This sequence comes from Anaerolineales bacterium, assembly GCA_030680155.1. Lineage (GTDB taxonomy): Bacteria > Chloroflexota > Anaerolineae > Anaerolineales > Villigracilaceae > Villigracilis. Next base: position 4,379 of record JAUXWL010000233.1, on the reverse strand, counting down.
TAGAATTCCTGCAAGGACAATATGAAATGACCACCGGGGAACGGATACTTATCGTTGAAAACGACCCACGCATCGCAGATCTGATCGGACGGCAGTCACTTCAGCCGCTCGGTTATCAAGTGACGGTGGTACGGGATGCCTCCTCCGCTCTCAAACACGCGCGTCAGACTCCGCCGGACCTGATCCTCGCCAATATAAATTTACCAGGCCTGAGCGGGAAAGACCTGCTCGCCGCCTTCAGCTCACAGAATATAAAATCCCCGGTTATCGTTATTGCAGCAAAAGGACAGGAACACGATGCCATCCAGTCCTTCCGCCTTGGCGCCATGGACGTGCTGTTCTGGCCCCTGCGGGACGCTGAAGTCGTCTCGGTTGTCGAGCGCGCCCTGCGCCAATCGGAAGAGACGCGTGAACGCCAAAAACTGGATCGTCAACTAAAAGCAACAAATGATGAAATGCAGAAGCGGCTGCGAGACCTGACCACTGTTCTTTCCACTGCCAAAGCTGTCACCTCCATCACCGACCAGCGCCAGTTGTTTATCCGCATTTTGGAGGGCGCGCTTAAATTAGGCGAGTCGGATATGTGCTGGCTGATGCTTCGCGATGAAAAGAGCAAGACCTTTCTGCTCCGTGCCCATCGTCACCTGCCTGAAACCTGGGCAAAGATGAACCAGCCCGTGGATGACGGAGTCAGTTCATTGGTGGCGCACTCCGGGGAGAGCCTGTTCATGAACGGGCCCGCCCTGAAAAAATTCCGTTTGGCTGCGCTGGGGAAATCTGTTGGGGTGGTTCCCATCAAAGTCCGCAGTGAAGTGATCGGTTTGTTGATCGTCGTCCGTCGGGAAGACCGTGAGTTTGTGCGTGAAGCGCAGACCCTGCTCGAAGCCATGGCAGATTACGCCTCCATTTCATTGGTAAATTCCAGGCTGTTCCGCGCGCTGGAAGAGACTGCCGAAAATGCGCGAATGGGCGAGAAACATCGCCATGCCGCTCTGCAAGCCCTGCGCGACGCCATTAACGGTGAAATTTCCCAAACGCTTCAGCCGCTCAACCTGATTTTGACCGAAATGCCAGGCGCCCTGAATTCCGAACAGCGCAGGGCGCTCGAAACTGTGCAGGCGGCATTACAACGGTTGCTGCGTTCCTCTGAAAAAACGATTGTCCCATCGAAATAAAAAAATAACAGAGACCCTGAAACGACTACATGGCCAAACAGGAACTGATATTACTTGCAATTGACAACTCCGCAATCCTCGACCTGATGGATCGGGCCCTGCGCGCGGCGGGATATGCCGTGGTAATTTCCCGCGACCAGTCTTCCATGCAGCGGTCGGTGCAGGATGCGATCCCGTCGCTGCTGCTTGTGGGGGAGACGTTTGGCGGGAAGGATGGGTTCTCGATCTCCACCGGAATGTTGGAGCGGTTCCCGACCCTGCCGATCATCCTGTTTGCCAACCAGGATACCACTGACTTCGCCAAATCCGCGCTTAAGTTGGGGCTGAGCGGTTATCTTTACCCACCCTTGAAAATGTCTGATATTGTGGATGAGGTCCAGCGTTGTCTCGTCCGCGCCCGTGGATTGGGAGACTGGCTGCGCCGTGAGGTGAAGCGCACTACTGCTTCACTCGAGGAAAAAAACAAAATATCAGAATCAGAACGAAGCAGGTTGGAGACGATCATTGCCAACATCCAGGATGGGGTGATTGTGCTGGATGTGGAGCAAAACATCCTGATGATAAACCAGGCGGTGATCGAGATTTTCAACCTGAGCGGCAGGTCTGTTCTTGGCATGCCCCTGAAGAAAGCCATTCAGAATGCAGATTTGCACGCCCTGATGGTGCGTTCCAGTGAGGGCGCATTGAAATATCATGAAGTGAACTTCGATGACGGACGGGTTTTCAATGCGCAATATACCCCCATCCCGAAGGTGGGCAGCGCGGTGACAATGCAGGATATTTCCTACCTAAAGGAACTGGACCGCCTGAAGAATGAATTTATCCATACCATTTCCCATGACCTGCGCTCCCCGTTGACTGCGATCCTTGGTTATACCGAGTTGATCGAACGCACGGGAAACCTCAACGAAAACCAACAGGTATTTTTGCAGCGCCTGCAGGGAAGTGTCCAGCATGTAACGGGATTGGTCAATGACCTGCTCGACCTGGGTCGCCTGGAATCAGGTTTTGATATGCGCCGCGAGGTGGTATCTATCGAAAATGTGCTCAAGTACACGCTGGATATGTTCGATGCGCAAATAAAGAGCAAGAAGATAAATGTTGACGTAAAGATCGAGCTGGACCTGAAACCGCTGCGCGCCAACCCGATCCGCATCCGCCAGATGATGGATAATCTGGTGGGAAATGCCATCAAATACACGCCCTCTGAAGGACGGGTGGGCATCGGTCTTTTCATGCAGAACGATCAATTGGTGCTCCGCGTGGAGGATACGGGTCCGGGAATCCCACCTGATGAACATAGCCGTATCTTCGAGAAGTTCTACCGCGCTTCCAACAAACCTGCCAGCGTAGAGGGGTCCGGGCTGGGGCTGGCAATCGTCAAATCCATCGTGGACAGCCACCAGGGGCGTGTCTGGGTGGAGGCGAACCCGGGCGGCGGCTCTGTATTTGTTGTTTTGCTTCCTGCCCACGAATAAAATATCCTCTACCCTACGGGCATGATATGACCGTGGGCATTATATACTTCAACCAGTCCATTAAAACCTGCTGCCGCCGGGGATAGCCCGGCGGCAGTTTCGCCAAAGGAGGAGACAGGATGTGCAGGTTGGAGGTGTCTTTGTTTCCGTCTCCAAATTGATGTTAATTCACGCAGGGGTTTTCCGCCATCGTAGAATGTCACGAATTGAATGTGATTTTATTCACAAATAAAATCGTTTCAAAAAACCCCTGCTTTTGGTAATCGCATCTTCCACAGTTGTATAAGAAACCACCGTCAGGGCCGGGTCTGAATTTCCCGTGATCATTTTGGACACATTCCGCGCCTGTTGATGGATGCACAGCACGGGCTTTCCGATTTGCAGCGCATGGCCGATCTCATACCCCACTCCGTGCGAAGGCACGCTGACCTCTGCGATCAGCGCATCACATTCCCGAATCCAATTCACATCACGTTCATAGACATTCTGCGGAGTGAGAAAACGCTCGCGTACCGCCACTTCCGACTCCACCAAATGCGATGTTGGAATCTCGTGCCCATCCGCCAAAAGCGCGGCAACGATCTGCTGATAGGCAGGTTCGAACTCGCGTCCGCCTGTGATCGAACATGCAAAATAAATATTCATTTGCGCGGCAATCGCGAGAGGATGGAACTATCCTGCTTCTTCTGCGGCGCGGATGTATGCGCGCCGGTGCGCATACTTTCCATATCCGAACTGAAGCGCATCCAATCCTCCACGAGGATGACGAGGTGCGGGGTCTTATCCTTGAAAAAAAGTGGGGAGAGAAAGAAACGCAATGACGATTGCGACATGGGCAATGCGTTCAACTCGATGACAATGGCCGTCATTGTTGCCAATGGCTCGATAATCTCTGCCATGTGTTTTGAAATGCTTTTCTTTGGGAACAACATGCCAACATTGGCAGACTTGGCGCTGCGAAAACGCTTATACGAGATGTTCAAACGCAGGAACGGCGTTGCCAGCCGCAGATGGTCGGCAAATGGCTGCACATAGGCGCTCTTCCTCAATAAAAAGATCATTACGCCAAGGATCACGCAAAAGACCCCCACACTGCCTGTGGCCAGCCAGCGCCACGACTCAGCGCCACGACTGTACCCCAGCCACGCCAGCCCCAGCATGGCAACCCCGATGGCAGTGACGATGGTCCACCAGCGGCTGAGCATGACGGTATAAATGACAAGCGGATAACGGCGACCCCGGACAGCCATGAATTATTTCTCCTCGCTGGGGATGCTTGCGCCTCTTCCCTTAACGGGAGCCTGTTCGCTGTTTAACTGGTTGATCAAACTCCCGATGGCTTGTTCGAGATGTTCACCGCGCAGGCTGAAGGTGATGTCGCCGCGAGTCTTTTCGATGATGCCGCGCGCAAGGTCCGTTTGGCGGCGCAGACCGTTGGTGATGGCGTCGGGGTAATCCATGGTGACGAGGATGGAATAGATATCGTCCATGTAACCGAGCAGGCGTTCGGCTTCCCTGGAGTATCCATGACGGAGGATGTCGAGCGTGCGGCGGCGCAGTTCGCCGACGACTTCCGCCAACCCGTTGAGATAGGTCGCAGGTTCAACGACCAGCTCTTCGGGAGTCTGAAGCGGTTCACTCCGAATTAAGGCGCAGGTGACGTTCGCTTCCACAAATTCCTTGAGCGCGTCCTGGGTGTATCCGGTGTAGTAAAGGTCGGGGTGAT
>JAUXWL010000200.1 GCA_030680155.1 Anaerolineales bacterium | reverse complement strand
AGTTGGATGCTTGCGCCTGCGGGGTTGGTGAGCGGACCGAGGACGTTGAAGATGGTGCGTTGACCCATCTCTTTGCGCGGACCGACAGCGTACTTCATGGCAGGATGAAACTTGGGCGCAAACATAAAGCCGATGCCGATTTGTTCGATTGCTTTGGCAACCTGGTCGGGCGTGAGGTCGAGATTAACTCCGAGGGCGGAGAGAACGTCGGCGCTGCCGCATTGAGAGGACGCGGCGCGGTTGCCGTGCTTGGCGACTTTGCGTCCCGTGCCTGCGAGGACGAAAGCGGCGGCGGTGGAGATGTTGAACGTGTGCGCGCCGTCGCCGCCTGTGCCGACGATGTCGTAGATGGTGTCGGTGGATTCGACTTTGACTTTGACCGCAACATTGCGCATGGCGCGGACGGAACCTGTGATTTCGGGAATGGTCTCGCCTTTCATGCGCAGCGCGGTAAGATACGAGCCGATCTGCGCGGGAGTCGCGCCGCCTGTCATGATGACGGTCATCGCTTCTTCGGCTTCGAGATCGGTCAGGTCGGTGCGGTTGATGGCTTTGGCGATGAACGGCTTGAGCATATCCGTGGCGCTTGGTGCGTGTTCCGTAACGGGCGGTTTGAGTTCAAGGAAGTTTTTGAGTAATTGCTTGCCGTGTTCGGTGAGGATTGATTCAGGATGGAACTGCACGCCGTAAGTTGGATGCTGTTTGTGTTTGAGTCCCATCACTTCGCCTTCGTCGGTTTGGGCAATGACTTCGAGTTCGGCGGGAATCGGTTCGTAGACGACGAGCGAGTGATAGCGCATGGCTTCGAAGGGAGTCGGGATGTCTTTGAAGATGCCCTGCTGATTGTGTTTGACGGGCGAGGTTTTGCCGTGCATGAGGCGCGGAGCGCGGTCCACTTTGCCGCCGTAGATGGCGCCGAGGCATTGATGCCCGAGGCAGACTCCGAGCACAGGGACTTTGCCCGTGAAATATTTGACGGCTTCGGGCGAGACGCCGCCGTCTTTGAGCGGTTCGCCTGGACCTGGGGAGATGACGAGGTGGTCGGGTTTAAGGGCGATCAGTTCGTTCAGCGAGATCTGGTCGTTGCGGTAGACACGAATGTCCGCGCCGAGTTCGCCGAAGTATTGAACGAGGTTGTAGGTGAATGAGTCGTAGTTGTCGATTAGGACTAGCATGGTGGTCTCCAAAAGGATGAAGGATGAATTATGAAGGATGAAAAAAATCTTCCATACTCCGTTGGTTGAGTAGGCGGCGTTCTTCCGCCGTATCGAAACCAACAGGTGATAGAGAGTATCTTCATTCACTGGTGGTTTCGATACGCCCTTCGGCTATCGCCTCAGGGCTACTCAACCACCGAATTTCACTATTCATCAAATTCTCCAAAAATATCTATCTCGTCGGTAAATAAATCAAGCGAATAAGATAAACCTGTGACTTCGCGGACTTTCTCCATGGTCTGTTTGGCTTCGGCTTGCATACGGCGGATGCCGTCCGCGAGGACGTCGCGCGGGATCATGGGATGGGCGAGAAAGTAGGCGCGTTTTTCGCGAATGGGTTCGAGGAAGTTGTTGATGGCGCGGGCGAGTTTTTCCTTGACTTCCACATCGCCGACTTTGCCCTGGCGGTAGCGTTCTTTGAGGTCGTCCACTTCGGCGTAGGAGGGATTGAACGCGTCGTGGTAGATGAAGACGGGATTGCCTTCAACCGTCCCAGGGTC
>JAUXWL010000198.1 GCA_030680155.1 Anaerolineales bacterium | reverse complement strand
AGCGTCCGTTGGTGAGCACCTTCATTTTGGCGAGTGTGAACGAGTTGGAAAATTCTCCGAACCAGAATCCAGCCAGGCTCCCCAGTACAATACCACCGCTGCTCATCCCACCCAGAATGGATTGGTATGCTTCGTCCCCTGCGTATTCACGCCAGGTGGATTCTCCAGGAAGATTCCCGATTACCCAAAAGACAAGCGCCGCCAACCCCATTGCAAAGAAACCCGTCCAGATCACGCGGCGTGACCGTTTGTAACCGTACACTTCCGTGAGAATGTCACCGAAGATATATCCAATTGGGAATAACAACGTCCCCGCATCGAACGCCATTGGGACATTAAAAAGACTGAAGCCCAGGTCCACGATCTTGGCGGAGGAGGCGATGTTGCTGGTCAACAGAACAGCGACAAATATGCCGAGGATGATGTCGAAGTATTTGTAATTTCTTGTGTTCAATGGTTATCGAGATTCCTTTATAAAGTTATGGCTCTCCCGTTTTTAACGGGAAAACCACCGTCAACTAAAAAATCTACCGCGAATTACGCGAATTTTCGCGGATTGGTTTGAAAATTCGCGCGAAGTAGCGACATCGTGCCCGTAGGGTAAATTCGCGGCGGAATTTTTAGTTGACGGTAGTTTTCCCGTTAAAAACGGGGATGCCGAAATTAATAAATGCAAAAACTGGAATATGTCAATTGTCACTTGAAAGCGCCCTTCAGGCGTGCTAGGCTAATGGTAGAGAAGTTTCAACGTTTTCTTCATAAGGAAAAGGAGATGGATCATGTACAAGAAAATTCTCGTTCCATTGGATGGCTCTCTGCTGGCAGAAGCCGCCCTGACCTATGCGGAAGAAATCGCAAAAACCGAAGGCGCAGAGATCATAATCCTGCGTGTGCCGGACCATATCGAACCAAAGTTCCCCATCCACGCCTATGTGAAATCTCTTCGCCAACAAAGAGAAACAGATGAGGAAGCCGAAGAGTACGTCAATGAAAAAGTTGCCGAATTGAGCGCAGAGCACATCGACACCCAGGGCATCACGCGGGAAGGTCCTGTGATGGAGGCTATCCTTGCTGTAGCCGAGGAAACCCACGCCGATATGATTACCCTTTCCACCCATGGGTGGAAGGGACTCCAGCGGCTGCTAAAAGGCAGTGTTGCGGAAGAAGTGGTGCGAAACGCGCACATTCCTGTCATAGTGATTCATCCAAATTAAATTGTCCGGCAATGTCACATTAAGACTGAATCCAAAGTGCATAATCACAAAGGGCACAAAATAACACAAAGGAAACCTTCGTTTTTAGCCTTTTGATCTCCTTTTGCGCCTCTTTGTGGAAAAGGTTTTGAAATGTGACATTGTCAAAACAGGCTTTTTATAACTCTGTCGCTTTCCCATCCTGGTAAACAACGTTTCCGAATTTGCCGGGTAGTTTTTTCATTTTGAAAAAAGAATCACCTCCCATGCTGGAGGTGATTCTTTTTAAGTCAGTTCTTCCAGAATTCAAAACAGGGTTATTTCAACTCCTTCTGCGCCGCATCCAAAAGCGCCACTTCCTCTTCGGGGGCTTGCGCCACCAAATGATGGCGGCTGTAAAACAGGTAGTACACATACATCAAGCCGACAAAGATCAACGTTCCCCATACACCGGGACGGTTATCGGGGATGGCAAAGGTTGCAACCAGCGAAATCAGCGCCAGGATGGTTCCAACCCATGCGCCCGCCACGCCAAGCGGGCTTTTATACGGGCGTGGAAGATCGGGGCGCTTGCGAGCCAGCGCAATGTAGGAGACCATCACCAGGGCGTACGAGATCACCGCGCCAAAGACTGCCATGGTCAACAAGGCAGCGCCAACCGGGCTATCACTGGGCAGTGAATTCAACAACAGCGCAATCCCAAAGCCAACCACCGCACCAACGATCAAAGCAATATGCGGGGTCTTTTGAGCGCTGGTTACAGAAATCCAGCGGGGAATATACCCCGCGCGGGATTGTGCAAAAAGAACGCGCCCGTATGCATAAATGATCGAATGGAAACTGGCGATCAAACCGGTTAAAGCCACCAGGGTCAAGACTGCACGGGTTGCGCCTGCGCCAAAGATCGCCTGAAAACCAATGTCGAGGGGCGCGGAGGAACTTCCAATTTCCACGCTGCCGCCGCCCACGCCTGAATTCAGGACGAGTGTGAATACGGAAAGCCCCAGCAGGGTGATGATGCCCAAAATGAGCGCCTTGGGCATGTCATTAACCACATCATGCGCCTCTTCTGCCGCCAGCGGCAATTGTTCGATTGCCAGATAGAACCAAATGGCAAAAGGCAATGCCGCAAAGACACCATACCAGCCTTTTGGAAGGAATGCAGATTGCCCGGCGTCTGGGACAATATTGAAGACCTTATCCCAGCTAAATGCGCCGGAGAAAATCGCCCCCGCATAGAAAACCACCAGTACCGCTATCGCCGCGATGGTGATACCCAGGGCCACCTTGAGAGTTAATTCGGTCCCGTAAATATTGATGCCGACAAAGACGGCATAGAAGATAAGCCACCAAATCCAGGGAGCAACGCCGGGGATCAAGGCATCCATATATCCACCAATGCCGACCACAATCACCGCCGGGGTGAGCACATATTCGACAATATCGGTCACGCCATTGAGGTAGGCAAGCCCGGGACCAAATGCATTACGAGTAAAGGAATAAAACCCTCCCGCATGCGGCAGCGCCGTTGACAACTCGGCAATGGTCAATACCATACACACATACATGATGGCAATGAAGATGGTGGCAATCAGCAATCCCCCAAAGCCGCCGGCAGCCAAACCAAAATTCCAGCCGAAGAAATCGCCCGAAATGACCGCGCCGACCCCCAACCCCCATAACAACAGCCAACCGGCCTTTTTAGAGAGCTGGCGCTTCTCCAAATAATCCTTGCTTACGTTCTCGTAGGTAACACCCTGCACTTTCTTTGAGTTTTCAGACATGTCATTTCTCCTCTTTGGTTTTGTAGTTGAAAATTCATACCATGGCGGGGGGGTGTAGATTTAAGATTGGCGGCAGGCAGTTCCTTCCTTTGCAATCCCCACGGATCGCAACTAACTCTGATGGGAAAACCCCCGCAAATATATAAGGATACGCCTAAAGTATTAAGAATTTACTGGCTTTGCTACAGCCCTGAGTGTGTCATCCGCACTCTTTGAAAGAGGGTCAAATGGGGGGTAAAATTCACGCTATGATAGATGAATTTTTGGATATCGTCAACGATTTTGATATTGTAATCGGGCGGGAAACACGCGCCATTGCGCACCAGCTTGGATTGCAGCATCGCGGCGTGCATGTCTTTCTGTTTGATGCGGATGGGAGGATGCTCGTCCAAAAACGGAGCGCCGACCGCGCCGCCTCCCCCTCCCTGCTGGATTGCTCGGTCTCGGAGCATGTCCAGGCTGGAGAAGGGTATCGCGAGGCGGCCATCCGTGGCATGAAAGAGGAAATGGGCGTGGAAGGGATCGAGCTTAAGCGATTGACAAAATTCCGCATGGAGTATGGGGAAAACGACCATGAGATCAGTGAGTTGTATGAAGGGGTGGTGATCCCCGCGTTGGTGAGGTTTGACCCTGTGGAAATTGAGGCGATTGCGTATGCAAGCGTGAATGAACTGAAATCAATGCTCACACACGAAAGAGACCGTCTGTGCGGCTGGTTCGTGGAACTGCTTGAGTTGTATTTGAATGGGAAGGGGAAAATGCAGGTGATGGAATAAGAGGGGGATGCTTCAGCGGAGAAGATGTCTCTGGTGGGGAACAGGCAAAAATAAGGGTGAGGCGTTCCCGTCTCACCCTTTTGATTCAATGCTTTTCTACGGGCATTCCTTGGAGTAGGTTACCAGTCGTTCGATGCGTTGGGTTCGATCCACCACACCGCCGCCTTTGTTGACGCCGATGAACTGGAAGTCGATCCAGGCTTTTGGAAGTCCGCGATAATTGGGGTTGATATTCTCAGCCGTGAAGGTGGTGAAGAATGTTCCCTTGCCGTCGGTGCCGAGGTTTCCAAACAAAATCCATTCCGAGGGATACAAACCGCTGGGTTGATCGACCACGCGGTAATACATTTCGGCGCGGGTGATATCGGGCAGGCTGGCGGTCATGGTAATCTCAAGTTCACGCGGGGTGCAGCGCAGGGTCAATACATCGCTCGAGAAGGTGATGTTCGAAAACACACCCTTGCCAAGCAGGTTATCTACGTTGACTACGCCCAGTGCAACATCAGAAGCGGCCTCGGTGGGAGGGGGGACATCCGTCGGCGCGGGCGTTGCGGTGGGTTCAAGCGTGGGAATTTCGGTGGGCTCCTGCGTTGGCAGTGGAATGGCCGTCGGCGGGACGATCTCAGTTGGCGCAATAACCGTGACCAGCACTGTTGCGATCACAGGGGTTGGCTGTTCCTGTTGCACGGGCTGAACCACCCCGCACGCCGCCAGCAAAAATGCCAGCGAAACTATTAAAACTTTTTTCATCTCAAGCTCCTATTTTTTGTAACTACTCAGACGTCATTGCGAGCCGCCGCTTTTGCTCTTTGGCGGCGAAGCAATCTCAACCTCAGCGCAAGGGGATTGCTTCGGGCAAGAACAAGAACGCCCTCGCACGCGTGCCTGCGCACGGTACAGGCAATGACGATGGCTGAGTAGTTACTATTTTTTCATGAATTCTAAGTCAAACCTGCCGTCTTCTGTCCACCCTTTGGGGCTATCTTTTCCCCTCCTCTTTTCATTTCTGTAATGAAATTTTGATTTTTCGCCCTCCAAAAACTCCAATAGAATCAGACAATTCTTATCAGGTATAATCTGCGGCATGTTAACCCCTGAACAAATCGAAAGCAAACTGGACCGCATCCTTTTAAAGGTGCAAAAGCCCGGGCGGTATGTCGGCGGCGAACTAAATGCAACAATAAAGGACTGGGGGCTGGCACAGATTCGTGTGGCGTTCGTCTTCCCCGATATTTACGATATCGGCGTCTCGAACGTCGGTTTGAAGGCGCTGTACGACCAGGTCAACCAGCGGGAGGATGCGCTTGCCGAGCGCGCCTACTCTCCGTGGCTGGATATGGAAGCGCAGATGCGCGAGCATGGGATTCCGCTCTACGCGCTCGAATCAAAACAACCCCTGGCCTGTTTCGACCTGATCGGCTTTTCCCTCCCGTATGAGACGCTCTACACCAATACCCTCAACGCCCTCGACCTGGCAGGCATCCCCGTCCGTTCGGCGGAGCGGGATGAGACGCATCCCATCATCATCGCGGGCGGACACGCTGCCACCAACCCCGAACCGATGCACGCCTTTATTGACGCATTCGTCATCGGCGAGGGCGAGGAGGTCATTCACGAGATCATTGACGTGATTCAAAGAGTCAAAGGCGGTGCCCTGAGTTCATCGAAGGGTC
>JAUXWL010000181.1 GCA_030680155.1 Anaerolineales bacterium | reverse complement strand
CACCACTTCCAACAGTTCGCGTTTGCTGTTCAGGCTCATCATGTGGCTCCTCCGACAGGCTGTTCTGCCTATCGGAAAGTAACATTTTTCCTGATGCAACGTTACTTCTCAAAGTAACATTTTCCGTGATGCAATTCGCTGCTTCTTCTGCATTTCTCAATGGCGCTATAAATACGTTTCTTGTTGTCCTTCTTGTCAATTTTGTTCTTCGTATTCTTAAACTTTTACCATTCTTATAATCTTAATAAGCGCGGGGCGAGGTGACGAGTCGCCCGCCCCGCGCGGATAAACGACATGATCTCACTGAAAATCATAAATAAAATTTTATCTCGGCGTGCGATATGGATACAGGGATATAACCGATCGGGTAAAACTGCGCTTGCTCTTGATATAGCCGAAGTTTTTTTGAAATCAAATTGGCGTTTGGTTTCAAATTTGAATTGTGTTTGGAATGAGCTTCTTCCAATTGATTTGGATAGTAATAAACAACTTAATGCTTTGGTTGTTTTGGATGAAGCTGGCGTTTTTATGCGCACCAAGGAAAGTATTCGTTTGATTATGGGCGCGAAAGGAAAACTAAACTGTGTCTTTTTACTTCCGTCAACTGAAGCACCACATGAAGATTTATGGGGCGCGTATATTGAACCTCATTATCTCCTCAATTGGGGGCTTGAAAAATTCTTTGGTCGTTCTTTTGTTGAAAACTATCTCAAAGTTTGGAAGTTTATTGAGTTCGATCCGAAAACGGGTTATAAGACGACTTTATTTCTCCAATATCATCCAAAATCGTACTACTATTTATACTCGACGCTTTCTTTTGGGATTTCTGTCGAGGATATATTATCTCAGTTTCAAAAATCCCTTTCAGATCAGCAGGAAAGTATCGGTAATACGAATCCGCTCGGCTTATACGATGTGGCTACGAAAAGGTCGGGGATTGGCGAAGCGTCCTCTTTTCTTTCACAACAAGTTGCTACCTTTCAGAGTGAAGGTAGACGAAAATTATTCTCCTCTAAATCTAAATGAAAATAATCGCTTTTCCCTTCCCTTTATTTTTTATGTTCCTTTACTCATTGCCTATGCTCTATATTCTTCACGTCCTCATGAAATACCCGTAATTGGTCAATATTTTCCTACTCCAACTCCTACGGTAACTTCTGTAAATATTTCTACTCCTACTTTTTTTACTTATTCTCCTGTGGCCACTTATACCAAGGCTTATCTAATGGCTTCTTCTCCTACTCCATTACCTACTTCATCACCTACACCTGGTCTATTTCCTTTTGATTTCCCGGTTATTACAAATTACGGCTCCTATTATATGACTGGTCAGATTGTTCAATTTTCTTATTATTATCCTCCCTTAGGTGGTGTCAATTGTCATCCTGATAATTGGGTAAATGGTCAATGTAAAAACTATACTGCATCTGGTGAAGGTTGGATCGAGAATATGTCAAAAGGTATTGCTGTACACCCTGATATGTTGAATATTCTTCCTTTTGGATCTGAAATTTACGTTTCTTATCCTGAACAAATAAAAGGCTTTTACAAAATTATTGATCTCTGCGGTGGCTGTCTCATCAATGGAAAATATTATTTTGATTTTCTCTTTTCATCAATGCCTTCTGGTCTCAATTGGTCTGTAGATGTTGGATTTGTTGTAACTCGAATTGGTTATTATGGTGTCTTTCCTCCTACTCGTACTCCCTCCCCTCCTATTTTCCCTTCCTTAACTTCTACAGCTTCTTCTACTTCTTATCCTACCTATACCCCTTCTTCTACTCCTTATCCTACCTATACCTCTTACCCTACCTATACATCTTTTCCTGATCCTTCTCCTACTGTTGTTACTGATACCCCTGTTCCAACTGATACCCTTATTCCCTCTCCCTAAAGGATTTCTATTATGAATTCATTTCATTACAAATCTCACCTTTTGACCTAATTTTTCTTATTATCTTGTTCTTTCTCCTATTGTCGCTGTCTAAATAAATTCAAAATTCAAATCACAAGGAACACCCCCCCTACTAATAGGGGGGTGGAGATTATAAAAATGAAAATACACTGGTTCGGTGTCACCCTAAAATGTGATTATGACTTTGCGCTTGAGCTTTGGAATTACTTTTTCAGTTTTGAATTGGGACTTATGTCTCAGACTTCTCGTGCTGGTCGTGGTTTTCAGCATATAGATATTGCTCTTCATGAAAGTAAATTGTACTGGTCTCCTTTTCCTCAAAATTCAATTACTTATGATTATTGTCATATTGAATTGACAGGTTTAGCTTGTGACGCTGTTCTTCCTCATCGCTTTTCTGATTTCTTCAACTATCTAACTGAAAATGAAATTCCTTTCAATGTCACTCGCTTGGATTTAGCCTTTGATAATCTCGCTTTCACTCCTAAACAATTTTTTCATCATGTCATGGCTAAAGATTGTTTTACTCATGCGAAACGTGAGACCTTTACCTATATTTCAACTCCTGAATATAAGCGTGAAGATGGTTCTTTAGGCTCCGATACTGCCTATATCGGTTCTCGTTCTTCTGCTCGTTTTATCCGTGTTTATGATGAACGTGGTTTTACTCGCTTGGAATTTGTTGTAAAAGAAGGTCGGGCGCATCAGATCGCATCTGATATTTTTTCTCATGAATTTTCTCAATGGGCGCAAATATCTAAGGCTCATTTGCTAGATTACATTCGTTTTGTCAATTGGGTTTTGTGGGATGAATTTATACAAAATACTGATCGGGCTGATCTAGTCATTTCTTCTGCTCGTCGTTCTTCACTTTCAAAAATGCGGGGTTGGTTTGTCAATCAAGTATCTGTGTCGCTTTCTGTTTTTTTCGATGTTCTCGGGCATGATGAAGCAATACAGGCAATAAATCAAATGGTTGTAGATGCTCGGAATAATCGTGATCGTACACGTTATCAATCCCTTTTAGAGATGCGTCATCCTTTTGAGCATATACAAAATATTCATGATTTGGTATTTCCTGAATTTCTTGATGATTGGGATTTGCAAGATTATCCTGATTTTCTTGCGGTTGAATAATGATTTTGCGTGGTCGCCTAAATGGCATACAAAGAAATCGGTTGAAAGGTTTATTGAACATGCTTTACACGCCGCGAGAGTTGGCGGATGAAATCGGGATACAGATCAATCAGGTTTATTCTGCTTATGTCTCTTTGGGCTGTCCTCTGGAACGTGATGAGAGAGGACATATCTTTATCAATGGCAAAGTCTTTTATGAGTGGTATTTACAAACGTACCCAAAATTGAGGCTGGCGGAAGATGAAACGTTTTGTAAGACTTGTAAGTGTGGTGTGAAAATTCATCAGCCAAAGCGCAAGAAAAAAGGCGGTTTGGTTTATGTGTTGAGTGTCTGTCCTGATTGCGGTCGGGGTCTTACAAAAATTTTGGAATACGAAAGGTGAAAACATGCCTCTTATGATTGATTTATGTGCTGGCTTGGGCGGGGCTTCTTCCGCTTTTCGCTTGGCTGGTTGGGATGTTATTATGGTTGACAATGATCCTGCGTTTTCTCCTACAGTTATGACAGATGTTCGTACCTGGCATTATTCGGGTGTTCGTCCTGATTTTATTTGGGCGTCCCCGCCATGTTACGAATTTTCCCGTGAATTTATGCCTTGGTCTAAAACTGGCGTAAATCCTGATATGTCCATTTTTTTGGCTTGTATTGATTTCATTCGGTCTTTCCCTGGTGTTTTTTGGGGACTTGAAAATACTAAAGGTGCTGTATCCTGGTTTCGTCCTTACATTGGTCGTCCTCGTTATATCTATGATCCTTATTTTATTTGGGGCTTTCTTCCTGATCCTGGGAAGGTTTCGCGGCGGTACTGGCGTCGCAAGTCGTCTTTGGGTTCTTCGGATTGGGCAAGGCGTTCCTTGATACCTGACAATTTATCTCATGCCATTTTTCGGGCTGTATCCTCTCAGCCAGCGTTATTATGATAAACCGTCAAAACTGGCAGCTTACCAAAAAGTATCTTGATTACCGCTTGCGTGTGGATCAGGTTTCCCGTCCCTCGATGGAGAAGGAAAAGACACATTTGCGTTATGCTTTGGAGTGGGCACAGGAAACGACTTTTCAAAAGGCTTCGGAGGTTGCCCCGTCATTTCCTCAGTTTTTGCTTACAAGCCGTTTGGATGGCTTTGCGGGGCGTCTTTCGGTCGTGTACATCAAAAAGATACTATCTACTGTTCGCCTTTTCTTTACCTGGCTTTCAGACAATCAGACAGGGTACAAGCATATAAAACAAGCTTGGATAAAAACTATCAAGGTCAAACGGTTATCGGACATGCCAAAGAATAAAGAGAGTGTGTCCTTCGAGGAAATACAAGTGATTGCTTCCGCTCCTGTTCGGACAATTCAAGAACGGCGGGCGCGTGCTGGTTTGGTGTTTTTGTATTTGTCGGGGATGCGGATAGGGGCGTTTGTCTCGATGCCTGTTGAAGCGGTTGACATTTCTAATCGTTGTGTAAATCAAAATCCTGCCTTGGGCGTAAGGACAAAAAACGGTAAGGCGGCAAAAACTTATTTATTGGACATTCCCGAGCTCTTGAAAGTTGTTCAAAATTGGGACGATGAAGTAAGGGCTTATGGTGGTCTTTGGTTTGCGTCTTTATCTTTTGCAACTGGCGAAATTGTTCTGCAAGATGCTGGTGAACATCGCAAAAATCTTGCAAGAAGAAATTTTCGCGATTGGCTTTCTTCGGTGGGTTTGCCTTATCATTCTCCGCATAAGTTCAGGCATGGACATATTCATTATGGTTTGAAGCGTTCAAAGAATATTGCTGATTTCAAAGCGGTTTCATTGAATGTAATGCATTCCACTGTCCAAATTACTGACCAGTTTTATTCTATACTTTCGGATAATGAAGTTCGTGAAAGAATAGAATCAATGGGTAAGGAAAATTCTTCGTCTGATGATTTCATGGAAAGTATTCGGATTTTATTGGAACAGCACAAAAAAAATGACCCCTAAACCGAAAATTTAGGGGTCAAAGGCTCCTGGCGTAGGATTTGA
The DNA here is from genome assembly GCA_030680155.1 of Anaerolineales bacterium. Lineage (GTDB taxonomy): Bacteria > Chloroflexota > Anaerolineae > Anaerolineales > Villigracilaceae > Villigracilis. The sequence continues at coordinate 12,586 of JAUXWL010000181.1, read as the reverse complement.
ACCTACAACCGAGCTGTTAACAGCCGCTCGCTCCGCCGATTGAGCTAGCCAGGAACGCGAGCGATATTATATGTATAAGCGCAGGGTATGTCAAGTTAATTTCTGCGTTGTGTTGGGAAAACTCTGTTTTTCTTAATGTAGACTTAATAGCGTATCGCGCTCAGGTTCTCGAGTTTGTTTGTGGTGTGTGTGGCGCGGATCTGGCGGACGGTCCCCGTCAGCCCGCGCACCACCAGCGTATCGGTGGTGATATGGTCACCGTAATAACGTACGCCTTTGAGCAGTTCGCCGTCCGTGATGCCGGTGGTCGCAAAGAACACATCTTCCGAAGAAACAAGGTCATCCATGGTCAATACTTGATCAAAGTTGTAGCCCGCTTCGCGTCCACGGCGCAGTTCATCTTCGTCACGCGCATACAACTTGCCCTGGATTTCGCCGCCCATCGCGCGCAACGCACAGGCAGTGATCACACCTTCGGGCGTACCACCCACACCGAACAGCACATCCACACCCGAATCGCCCCTTGCCGTCATTAACGCCGCAGCCACATCGCCATCGGGGATCTGCCTGATGCGTGCGCCGGCCTTGCGGATCTCCGCCACCATATCATCATGGCGCGGGCGGTCAAGAATGATCGTAGTCAGGTCTTCAACCGCTTTACCTTTTGCTTTTGCAACCGCATGTAAATTTTCGGTGATACTTTTTTCAATATTGATCCTGCCCTTGGACTCCGGTCCTACTGCAATTTTATTCATATAAAGAAACGGCCCTGGGTCAAACATCGTCCCACGCGGGGCAACCGCCACCATCGCCAGCGAATTCGAGCGTCCAAACGCCAAAGGACGCGTCCCGTCGATGGGATCAACAGCCACATCCACATCTGGTTTTAAGCCGTTGCCTACGATCTCGCCGTTGAACAACATCGGAGCCTTATCCTTCTCCCCTTCCCCGATGACGATGATACCGTTCATATCCACCGTGCCGAGGATGAGACGCATCGCATTGACCGCGGCCTGGTCTGCCCCTTCTTTATCTCCTCGTCCCATAAAGCGACCTGCCATCATCGCCGCCGCTTCGGTCACACGCGCAAGTTCAAGCGCCAGGTTTCGGGTTGGGGTTGCACCGAGAACATCCATTTTGCCTCCAGTTATAGAAATTGAACGTCCCGCAGGCTGGCTGGCTCAACCATTCTTGCCAGAAACCTGCGGGACGATATGTCGCCATCAAACAATGAACCAGATAAGATAATAATAACCGATGACCGCCCCCCACAACCACGAGTCGATGCGGTCGAAGAATCCGCCATGACCAGGGATAATGTCGCTTGAATCCTTGATCCCCGACTGGCGTTTTATCATGCTCTCGCCGAGATCGCCCAACGGCGGTAGTGACCCCAACAAAAAGCCCAGGATCGCGCCCTGCCATAGGGTGATGTCACTCGTCAGGTTTCCGAACGTGGTAAATACATACACATAAAAAGCGCCGGTGATCGTCCCTGTGAAAACACTGGCGGCGTAACCCTCCCAACTTTTCCTCGGGCTGAGACGCGGCGCCATTTTGTGCTTTCCGTATGCCCTGCCAATCGAGTATGCGCCTGAGTCTCCCGACCAAACGCAGAACATGACCAGGATGAACCACCAACCGCCTTCGGGGAGGTTTCGCAAGTCAAAAAGATAGGAGCCGATCCAACCGATGTAAACGATCCCGCCAACTGTAATCCCAAAATCAAGCGCGGACTGGTCACGTCCGCGCTCGTATGCAAGTAAATGGGCTGCCATGGCAGCAAGGATGGCAACCGCAAAAACAGGTTGTGAATGCTCGGGGAAGAACGTGCGCGCAATGGTGACAACCACCACCCCCCCCACCGTGATTACCATGTGAGGTTCAAACTTCACCGCACGGAACAGATGCACATACTCCCATGCCGCGCCGACGAGAAACGTTCCCATCAACAAATAATAAAAGACGCCGCCAAATATGATGGCGGGCAGTCCTATTACGGCTAATCCGAGCGCTGTGACCAGACGTCTACGCATTGGATTCCTGTAATTCCCCCGAGGATACCTTTCCATACCGCCTATCGCGATTCGCAAAGGCTTCCAGCGCGCGGCGATATTCATCCTTATCGAAATCGGGCCAGAATGTTGGCGTGATGTACCACTCTGAATACGCGGCTTGCCAGATTAGAAAGTTGCTTACACGCAGCTCACCGGATGTGCGAATGATGAGGTCAGGATCAGGGACACCGGCTGTGAACAGGTACTTGTTGACCATTTCATCCGTCACATCTTCGGCGGGGATGCCGTCGTTGATGATTTTCTGGATGGCACAGACGATCTCGTCACGTCCGCCATAATTAAAGGCAACGTTCAGGATAAGTTTGTCGTTGTTCTTTGTCAGGTCAATTGCCTTTAGAACTTTTTGCTGAATTTTCGGATCCAACCGCTCCAGCCGTCCAATGTGGCGCAACTGCACGCCTTCCTTGTTCAGCTCGCCCAGTTCGCGGTCGATCACATCCTGAAGAATGAACATCAACCCCTGCACTTCCTCCGGCGGACGACCCCAGTTCTCCGTCGAGAAGGCATAAATGGTCAGGTATTTGATGCCAAATTCAACGGTGGAGCGGATAACACGGCGCAGGTTCTCGGTGCCGGCCTTGTGGCCTGCAAGCCGTGGCAAGCCGCGTTGGATCGCCCAACGTCCGTTGCCGTCCATAATCATGGCAACGTGTTGAGGGATTTTTTCAAGGGGATTTTGGGAGGGGGATTCAGTCATATTAACCACTCTTTTCAATGCCGAGTGGCACTGAAAAAGTGTTGCTGTTAGACTTCCATAATTTCTTTTTCTTTATTTTGTCCGAGACGGGCAATCTCTTCTACAAACTTGTCGGTCAGTTTTTGCAGGTCTTCTTCGCCGCGTTTGAGATCATCTTCCGTGATGAGCTTTTCCTTCTCGTAATCGCGGATGTCATTATGCAGATCACGGCGGATGTTGCGGACGGCAATGCGCGCTTCTTCGAGGCGGTGGTTCATGTGCTTGACCAATTCACGGCGGCGTTCCTCGTTCAGCGGGGGCAGGTTCAGGTGTATGACCTTGCCGTCAGAATTGGGATTCAGCCCCAAGTCTGAGGTGCGAATCGCCTTTTCGATATCCTTGATGGAACTGGCATCGAACGGTTTAATCGTCAGGGTGCGCGGTTCGGGCACGCTGATGGATGCCATGTTCATCAGCGGTGTGGGGGTGCCGTAATATTCCACTGGCATTTTTTCGACCAATGCCGGGCTGGCGCGTCCCGTGCGGATGCCGTTCAGATCATCAGTAAGGGATTGGATTGCGCCTTTCATACGGGATTCGGCGTCTTTCAACAGGTCTTTGATTTCATCAGTACTCACGCTCTTCCTCCTGAAAATAATTACAACACAAGGATACCTTAAAACAGGAATTTAGGCTATGGGAATGAAATATAAGAGAGTTTATGGAAAAAAATGAGAGTATTGCAGGTGATAAAATGCCCACGGTCATATCATGCCCGCAGGGTACAAATTGCGCTTTCCCCTTTCCGAAAAAGCGCAGATTGTGACCGCGCCGGGTATAAAACTTTCCCTATTTCCCTTTGATATGGAGTTAGGGAAAGTTTTGATTGATTTTTATAGAAATTTATGCGGAAACGAGTGTCCCCACATTTTCGCCGCGCAGGGCGCTGAGCAGGGCGGTTGAGTCCCACAAGTTGAGCACGAGGATGGGCAGGTTGTTTTCCATGCACAGGGTAATGGCGGTGCTGTCCATTACTTCGAGGCGGCGGTTGAGGACTTCGATATAGCTCAATTTATCGAATTTTTTGGCGTCAGGGTTCTTCTTGGGGTCAGCATCGTACACGCCGTCCACCTTGGTGGCTTTGATGACCACTTGCGCATCCACTTCGGTGGCGCGCAACGCGGCGGCTGTATCGGTGGAGAAGAATGGATTGCCCGTCCCTGCGCCAAAGATGACCACACGCCCCTTTTCGAGGTGGCGCACCGCGCGTCGGCGGATGTATGGCTCGGCAATGGCACGCATCTCAATGGCAGACATGACGCGTGTGTATACGCCTAAACGCTCCAAGGCGTCCATCAATGCCATCGCGTTCATGACAGTGGCAAGCATGCCCATGTAGTCCGCGGTGGAACGATCCATGCCGCGTTCAAGCCCCTGCTTGCCGCGCCAGAGGTTGCCTGCACCGATCACGACGGCAACATCCACACCCATTTCGCGGACTTCCTTGATGCGGCTGGCAATGGATTCAGCTTCGTCCACGTCGATGCCATATCCCATCGAGCCGCCCAGCGCTTCGCCGCTTAACTTGAGCAGGATCCTCTTGTATTTCAATTCAGCCATTCATGCCTCCATATTTAATATTTCATTTTACACAGTAAGGGCGAGCCTACGCTCCATATAGAAAAAAAGCCAACCCGAAGGCTGGCTTTTCAAACTTACGATTGACTTGTGCTTTCACCCAGTTCCCAACGCTGGAAACGGCGGACGATGACGTTTTCGCCGATGGCGGCTACGTTTTGCAGGATCAGCTTTTCGATGGAGATCGATTCGTCGCGGATATAGGGCTGACGGAGCAGGCAGACTTCGTCCTTGAACTTTTCGATGCGTCCGTCCACGATCTTCGGCATCACGTTCTCGGGTTTGCCTTCCTCTTTGGCGCGTGCGCGGGCGATCTCGGCTTCATGCTCGATCTCGGAGGCGGGGATTTGGTCCGCGGTGATGTATTTTGGGGAACTTGCAGCAATCTGCAAGGCGATCTCATGCGCCAGGGTGCGGAACTGTTCGTTGCGCGCCACAAAATCGGTCTCGCAGTTGATCTCAACCATCACGCCAACGCGTCCGCCGCCGTGGGAGTACAGTTCCACTACGCCGTTGGAGGCGTCGCGGTCGGAGCGCTTCGCAGCGGTCGCCATGCCTTTTTCGCGCAACCAGTCCACTGCCTTATTAAAATCGCCGTCTGCTTCCTGCAATGCTTTGCGGCAATCCAACATGGGGGCGTTGGTCGCGCCGCGCAATTGCTTGATCATCTCAGTCGTTATTTCCATTTCACAATCCTTGATACTGTCGAATTCAGTTTGGTCTTACTCAGCCGCTTTGTCAGCAGATTCTTCGCTCTTGGGGGCTTCCGGGGCTTCTGGGGCTGCCGCTTCACCTTCGGTTTTGGCTTCGGGAGCTACTTCGGCCGGGACATCTTCCACCTTACGGGTGACGTTCAACTTGGCAAGTGTGGCTTCACCGAGCAGGGCATCCTCACCCACATTTTCGTCCGTTTCAGCCATCGGCTGGCGGGATGGGCGTCCCTTGGACTTGCCTTCAACCTTCGCGTCCTTGGACTGTTCGGGCTCGTCGTCCTTGCGCATGGCTTTGCCTTCGAGTACCGCATCTGCCATCTTGGCAACCAGCAGTTTGATGGCGCGGATGGCGTCATCATTGGAGGGAATGACATAGTCAATGTTCTGCGGGTTGCAGTTCGTATCCACCAACGCAACGATCGGGATGTTAAGCAGGTTCGCTTCACTCACAGCGGATTCTTCGCGACCCACATCAACGATGAAGAGCAGGTCAGGGACGCGTTTCATGATGCGGGCGCCGGAGAGGCGGGTCTGGAGGCGGGTGATCTCACGTTCGATCAGCAAGCCTTCCTTCTTGGTCAGGCGGTTGATTTCGCCGCTATCACGCAGTTTTTCGAGGCGCTCAAGTTCCTGGATGCGTTTGTACATGGTGGACCAGTTGGTCAACATGCCGCCCATCCAGCGTTCAGTGACGTAAGGCATACCGCAGCGGGTGGATTCTTCTGCCACAGTTTCCTGCGCCTGACGCTTGGTGCCGACGAATAGCACGATTCCGCCATTGGCAACCGTTTCGCGGATGACATTGTACGCGGTGTTCGCCAGTTTGACGGTCTGCTGGAGGTCAAGGATATGAATGCCGTTGCGTTCTGTGAAGATGTACGGCTTCATACGGGGATCCCACTTGTTGGTGCGGTGACCGAAGTGGACGCCGCTCTCAAGCAGGGCTTTCATGGAAATATTAGCCATGGTTCTCCTAGTGTTCCACTCCCAGACAAGCAATCAATGGTGTGGTGTGGAATGAGTTTAGTGGGGTTATTGACCCACTCAGGGACGCTTGTTGCCCGTCCCAGGCAAGATGTGCCTTTTTCAAGGCGGCGGGATTATATCACAGGAATCAGACGGTAGATTATTTTTCCCATCGTCCACGGTCTACCGTCCGTCATCCCACGTAATCGGCAATTTGCTCCCTGCGCCGTCCCCGGCGCAGGTTTCCCTCGCAAAACGCCGCCGGGGATGGCGGCTTGAGCGACTGCCGCTGACAACCTTTGCATGCACACTTATTTTTCCCATCGTCCACGGTCTACCGTCCGTCATCCCACGTAATCGCACCACTCTTCGTATTTCGCAATTTTGCCGCGAATTGCTTCGTGATACACGTTTTGTATTTCACGCGTAACCTTGCCTGACTTTCCATCCCCGATCTTGCGGAAGTCGATCTCGCTCAGACCGATCACCTCTGCCGCCGTGCCGCAGACAAAGACCTCATCCGCGCTATAAAGCTGGTCGCGTGAAATGGGCGCCTCCGACACGCCATACCCCAAATCCTTTGCAATCGTATGGATGGAATGGCGCGTGATGCCCTCCAGCACGGGCGCGGTGGAAGGAGTGAATATCTTGCCGCGTTTCACAATGAACAGGTTTTCTCCCGTACATTCGGCAATATAACCCTGCGGGTCAAGCATGATGGCTTCCTCAAAACCGAGCCGCACCGACTCGGTCTTGGCAAGAATGCTATTCACATAATTACCCGCGATCTTCGCCTTGGTCATGCTGACATTGGGATGATGGCGTGTGTACGACGAAATATTTGCGCGGATGCCCTTCGCCAGCGCCTCCTCGCCGAGATAATTCGACCATTCCCACACCGCGATCATCAAAGCAGGCTTGCCTGCATCAATGTTCAGGTTCCATGCGCCGCCCGTCAGGTACAGCAGCGGGCGGATGTAACATTCATCGAAGCCGTTTGCCCTCACCGTTTCCTTGATCGCCTTCGAAACGTCATCCACCGTGTAGGGCAGGTCACGAAAGCCGAAAATCTCCGCCGATTTAAGCAGGCGTTCCGAGTGCTCCTGTAAACGAAAGACCGCAGGTCCCTTATCTGTTTTATACGCGCGAATCCCCTCAAAGACCGCTGCGCCGTAATGCAGCGCCGCCGTCAACATGTGGACAGTGGCTTTCTCGAACTCCACCAGTTTTCCATCCGACCAAACAAACTTCGACTCCATTCCCATAACTCAATTCTCCTCTATGCTTTTAATAATTTCATCCGTCATTTGACGGGTGGTTAACATTCCACCGAGGTCTGCTGTGCGCGCGCCAGCGGTGATGGTTTGATGTACTCCGTTTTCAATGGCGACAGCCTCGGATTCTAACTCAAACGAATGACGCAGCAGCAGCGCCGCAGACAGGATCGTGCCAATCGGATTTGCAATGCCCTTGCCTGCGATGTCTGGAGCAGACCCGTGGATCGGCTCGTAGAGTCCCATGCGCGCTTCGCTGCCGGACCTGGAGCCTGCTTCGCCCAAACTGGCAGAAGGCAGCATCCCCATCGACCCGGCCAATACCGACGCTTCGTCCGTGAGAATATCACCGAACATATTCTCAGTGACGACCACATCAAACGAAGCTGGACCAGTTATCAGCTTCATGGAAGCGGTATCCACGAGGACATGCTCCAGTTCAATGTCAGGATTCTCCTTCCCCGCCTGAGTCGCGACCTGCCGCCATAATCGGGATGATTCAAGCACGTTTGCCTTATCCACCGAAGTGACCTTCTTTTTACGTCCCTTTGCCAATTCGAACGCAAGGTCTACGATGCGTTTTATTTCGTAGTCGTAATATTCGAGCGTATCCACTGCGCGTTGGTGACCATCCTTCATCTCGCGCATTTTTGGTTGACCAAAATACAGACCGCCGGTCAACTCGCGCAAGATGAGGATATCTACGCCCTGCAATTTTTCGGGCTTAAGCGGCGAGTGATCGGCCAGTGCAGGGTGAACTTTGACAGGGCGTAAGTTGGCGAACACGCCCAGTCCTTTTCGCAAAGCAAGCAAGCCGCGCTCGGGACGATCCTTCGCATTCGGGTCGTCCCATTTTGGACCACCAACTGCGCCGAACAAAACCGCATCAGACGTCTGGCAATCTGCGAGGGTCTCGTCGGTGAGAGACGATCCGTATTTATCGATGGAACAGCCGCCCATCAGGCGTTCTTGAAAACTGAAAGTATGTTTGTGTTTGCCGGCAATTGTTTCCAGCACGCGCACGGCTTCAGCGACCACTTCTGGTCCGATGCCGTCGCCGGGGAGTAAGGTGATTTTGAAGTTCAAAGGTGTCTCCTGATGTTCACGTATTACGCATTACGTAATACGTGATTCGTAATACGTAATTGGGGCTCTCCCGTTTTTAACGGGAAAGCCAAAACCTTAGCCGCGGATTACGCGGATTCACGCGAATTTTCCTTTTCAATCCGCGAAAATTAGCGACATCGTGCCCGTAGGGTAAATCCGCGGCAGAAGCTCTTGTGAGCAGGCAGTTATCCCGCCAGAAACGGGAGAGCCGTAATTGGTTAATGAGCAATCATGAGTCCATATTCCACAGAGTCTGCGAGGGCGCGCCAACTGGCTTCGATGATATTTGTACCTGCGCCGACGGTGCTCCAGCGGGAGGTGGAATTGCGCGTGTCAATTAACACACGGGTGATGGCTTCAGTGCCGTGGTCTGAATCCAATATGCGGACTTTGTAATCAGACAAATGAAAATTCTTGATCTGTGGGTAATAACCTGTCAGGGCTTTTCGCAAGGCAAGGTCGAGCGCATTGACGGGTCCATTGCCTTCAGCCGCAGTGTGCAGCACCTCTCCCTGCACGCGGACCTTGACCGTCGCTTCGGCAAAGATGCCGCGCTTATCACGATGCTCGACATTGACGAAGAAGTCGATCAACTCAAAGGGCGGTTTGTACCCATACTCCTGCCGCTTGAGCATAATGGCAACAGAAGCCTCCGCCGCTTCAAATGAAAAGCCTCGCGATTCAAGCTCCTTAATCTCGTTAAGGATGGGAACGACTTCGGTCCCGTCCACTTCCACGCCATGCTCTTCGGCTTTGCTGAGCAAGTTGCCGCGCCCGGATAAATCCGAAACCACCACGCGCATTTTGTTGCCGATGAGTTCAGGTTCCACATGCTGGTAGGACTGCGCTGAACGTCTCATCGCCGCCACATGCACGCCGCCCTTATGCGCGAACGCGGACTTGCCCACGAAAGGCAAATGCTCATCAGGCGTGATGTTCGCCACTTCTACGATGAAATGCGAGAGATCATACAGGCGTTCGATATTTCCTTTCGGCAAACATTGGTAGCCCATTTTGAGTTCGAGATCTGCCATGATGGAGCACAAGTTGGCATTGCCGCAACGTTCCCCCACTCCATTGATGGTTCCCTGTACCTGGATGGCGCCTGCGCGCACCCCAACCAGCGAATTGACTACAGCCAACTCTGAATCATTGTGCGTGTGAATCCCAAACGGATGGTCAATGGACGCTTTCATCTCGCGGATGATCTGCTCCACTTCCCACGGCATGGTTCCGCCGTTGGTGTCGCACAGTACGACGGTTTCCGCGCCGCCGCGAATGGCGGCATTCAAGGTTTCGAGCGCGTAGGAAGAGTCTGTTTTGTAGCCGTCGAAGAAATGTTCGGCGTCGTAGATGACGCGTTTGCCATTGGCTTTGAGGTAGGCAACGGAGTCTTCGATGATGCGCAGGTTGTCTTCATTGGTGGTCTGCAAAACTTCTTTGACATGCAGTGTCCACGTCTTACCGAAAATGGTGCAGACGGGTGTTTGCGAATCAAGCAGGGCTTTGATGTTGGCATCGTCTTCGGGCCCGCCTTTGACGCGGCAGGTGGAGCCGAATGCCGTGATGAGCGCGTTCTTCCATTGCATATCGCGGGCGCGTTCGAAGAACTCCACATCTTTGGGGTTCGAGCCGGGCCAGCCGCCTTCGATGAACGCGACGCCGAGTTCATCCAGCTTTTGCGCGATGCGGACTTTGTCATTGCTCGAAAGCGTGAAGCCTTCGGACTGGGTTCCATCGCGCAGGGTGGTGTCGTAGATTTGGATTTGCATATTAGTTATTAGAGATTAGAGAATAGAGATTAGTTGAGTAACACAAGTCATCTATTCTCTAATCATCTACTCTCGAATTCTGCTATTTCTTTCTCAAAGCCCATGATGTAGCCGAGTTCATCCACGCCGTTGAGCAGGCAGGTTTTGTTGAACGGGTCGATGGGGAAGGTGAACGAGCCTCCGGGGAAGGAAACTGTTTGGGTCGCTAGATCAACTGTCAGCTCGGCGCGAGGCGCTTCTTCCAACAGGTCGAAGAGCATCTTGTGAGTCGCGTCATCCACGATGATGGGGATGAGTCCGTTCTTCAGCGAGTTATTGCGGAAGATGTCTGCAAACGAGGTGGAGATGACGGCGCGGAAGCCGTAGCTGGTGAGCGCCCAGGGAGCGTGTTCACGGCTCGAACCGCAGCCGAAGTTGTCACCCGCGAGGAGAATTTGTGCGCCCTTTGACTCGGGCTTGTTGATGATGAAGTCTTGCTTCGGCGATGTGTCGTCGTTGTAACGCCAGTTGAAGAAGAGCGCATCGGCGAGACCGTGCTTGTCGGTCACTTTGAGGAATTGCGCCGGGATGATCTGATCCGTGTCGATGTCGTTGACGGGGATAGCAAGCGCGCGGGAGGTTAAGGTTGTGAATTGTGCCATGATTAGGTTCCAAGTTTCAAGTGTCAGGTTTCAGGTTGGACGATATTCGAGTATCGAATTATCAAGTATCGAGCATTGTTCGCGGATCGGTGACGACTCCATTAATTGCAGCCGCAGCCGCAGTAATTGGGCTGGCAAGGAAAGTGCGCGAACCTTTTCCTTGTCGTCCTTCAAAATTTCTATTTGATGTGCTGACACAATATTGACCCGCGGGAACTACATCAGAATTCATTGCAATACACGACGAACAGCCCGCTTCTCTCCATTCACCGCCAGCTTCTTTGAAAATCTTATCCAAGCCTTCTTGTTCGGCTTGTTTCTTGACATCCTGCGAGCCGGGGACAACCATCAGGCGAAGTCCATCGGCAATCTTGCGTCCCTTCAACATACCAGCGGCGAGGCGCAGGTCGGAGATGCGCGAGTTGGTGCAGGAGCCGATGAAGACCACGTCAACTTTTTGACCGAGCAGAGATTGACCGGGTTGCAAGCCCATGTAGGTCATGGCTTTTTCAAAGGCGGCTTTCTGTGAGGCTTCGCTGAATGTATCCACAGTGGGAATGCGGTCAGTGATCTTCATGCCCATGCCGGGATTCGTGCCGTAGGTGATCATCGGTTCGAGGTCGGCAGCGTTAAGGGTGATGGACTTGTCGTAGGTTGCGCCTTCATCGGAAGGAAGAGTGCGCCACTCGGCGACAGCCTTGTCCCATTCTGCGCCTTGCGGGGCGAATTCACGTCCCTTGAGATATTCAAAGGTGACTTCGTCGGGAGCGATCATGCCTGCGCGCGCGCCGCCTTCAATGGACATGTTACAGATGGTCATGCGCTGCTCCATCGTCAGCTCACGAATGGCTTCACCTGTATACTCAAAGACATGACCCGTCCCCCCACCGATGCCGATTCTTGCAATCAGCGCAAGGATGATATCCTTGGCAGAAACACCGTGACCCAATTTGCCATCCACGCGGACTTCGCAGGTCTTGGGCTTCTTTTGCAGGAGACACTGTGTCGCGAGGACGTGTTCCACTTCAGATGTGCCAATGCCAAACGCCAGTGCGCCGAACGCGCCATGCGTGGCCGTGTGACTGTCACCGCAGACGATGGTCATGCCGGGTTGGGTACGTCCGAGTTCGGGACCAATGACATGCACGATGCCGCGATGCGGGCTGGTCATGCCGTGCAGCGTGATGCCGAACTCCGCAGCGTTGGTTTCCATCTGTTTGATCTGCGCCGCAGCCATTGCATCTGCAATCGGAACATCAATCGGCGTGGTGGGAATCGAGTGATCCATTGTCGCCAACGTTCTATCAGGGCGGCGGACTTTCAATCCGCGCTGGCGCAGACCCGTGAAGGCTTGCGGCGAGGTCACTTCGTGGACGAGGTGCAGGTCAATGTATAGGACGGCGGGGGCACCTTCCTGCTCGGTGACTACATGTGATTCCCAAATTTTGTCAAAAAGTGTTTTCGGTGTATTTGCCATATTCGATACCTTGTTAAGTTTTTTTCAAATATATTGACCACAGACCATGTGTTTTCCATCGTCCGCGGTCTATCGTCCACGGTCGGTCTATCCCAGCATCACCCCAAAATCGTGCGGCACTTTTTCGGTGCCTTCGGTTTGGGCAATGATGAGTTTATTCAATGCGTTGATGTATGCTTTTGCGCTGGCGACGATGATGTCTGTATCGGCGCCGTGACCGCCATACACGCGGATGTATTCAACT
>JAUXWL010000174.1 GCA_030680155.1 Anaerolineales bacterium | reverse complement strand
AAGACGCAACGCCGCAAGGCTTTTTTAGGATTGCCCCTGCGCCAGATGGTACTCTTGCCGATTCCGTCGAGGAAAGGTCAAAATCTTAGCGTCTTGGCGGCTTTGCGTTGAGATTGTTAGATTCAGATTTGGAATTGCTGGATTAATGTTAACAGAATTTCTCTTTCTTCAATGTAAATGCGCGCAAGGCATCTTCGTTGATCGTCACACCCAAGCCCGCGCCATGCGGCACGGTGATGGTCGAATCAGAATTCAACACAAAACGCTCATTCGTAATATCGTTTTGATAATACCGATCTGAAGCAGAGACATCGCCCGGCAGCGTGAAATTCGGCAGCGAGGCCAGCGCAAGATTCGAGGCGCGCCCGATGCCCGTCTCCAACATGCCGCCGCACCATACAGGCATATTGTGCTGCTGGCACAAGTCATGCACCATCACACCTTGGCTCAATCCGCCCAGCCTGCCTGCTTTGATGTTGATGATCTTGCACGCCTTCATCTCAATGGCATAACGCGCATGGCGCGGCGAAACGATGCTTTCATCCAGACAGATTGGCGTTTGGAACTGCGCTTGAAGTTTGTGATGATCCCAAATGTCATCTTCGAATAATGGTTGTTCGATCAAAAGCAAATTCAGGTCATCCAACGGCTTGAGGCGCGGAGCATCGTCCAGCGAATATGCGGAGTTTGCGTCAACCTGCAAGCGGATGCTCGGAAATGCACTGCGGACAGATTGCGTTTCAACGACATCCTTGCCGGGTTTGATTTTTATTTTTACACGGGCATACCCTGAATTAACATATTCCGTAACGGTCTGCACCAGTTTTTGCGGGGAGTCTTGAATACCAACCGAAACGCCCACTTCGACCTTTTCCCGCACGCCGCCAAACAACTCGCGCAGGGATTTGTTCTCGCGTTTGCCGAGCAGATCCCAGAGCGCCATTTCCACGCCTGCTTTGGCGAGGTGATGTCCGCGAATGCCAGAGACGCGACCTTGAAAATCGAGCGCATCTTTTACATCTTTTCCAAGAATCAATGGAACAATAAAATCCCTGAGAATGTGCATGGACGTACCCACCGTCTCATAGCTATAGCCCGGGTCATGCGAAGCGACACATTCGCCCCAGCCGATCAACCCCTCGGAATGAATTTCAATGATGACACATTGCCGCGTAGTTTCCCGTCCAAAAGAGGTTTCGAACGGCGAGACAAGCGGCATGGACAGGTGATGCAGGCTGACAGATTCTATTTTCATAACATGAAGTACCGCAAGATTAATCTTGCGGTACGCCCGCATCCCCACGCAGGGCATCATCCAAACTGGTGGCTTCAAGCCTCATACCCGGCGCAGGTGTGCCGCAAAACGGACAGATATTCCACGGAAGTTCCATGAATTTCGAACAGTTATGGCAGGTCTTCTTTAATTTGGTATGACAGTTCGGGCAAAGCTGCCAATCTTCCTTGACGCGGCGCTCACAGCCCGGGCAAAGCGGAAGGTCTTCAAGCGCTTGCAGCAGGGCTTCCTCTTCCAATGTGCGCTGATATTCTTCTTCCAAAGTGCGCGGCGGGCGCAGGATGAGATAAACCAACACGCCAGGCAAATTTAAGACGCCGACCAATAACGCCGCCAACGTCTGCACCAACGGGTCGCGGGCGCGGGCGCGGATGTCGCGGTACGTCCACACTACAAGGCTGATCCATAGCGCGGCAAGGAATGCGCCGCCGAAGGCTGTCAGCACGAGGGTTAAACTACTGAGAAAAACAGGGTCAAAGGTCATGAGAACTCCAAGGGTGATTTGATTTTATCACGCTGAAAGTCTGCTGTTCTTTTAAGCGGGTCAGGCGTTTCGCGTGACCTACGGGTTTTGAAAGACAAACCGCCATTCGGAGCCGTTCAATTGGTAGGAGGAGGTCGTACCCATCACTTGATAGAATGTCTGCCCGGGGCGCAGGTAGATCGGGCCGCCGTCCAGTGTGGTCAGCAGAATGGGCTGGTCGCGCTCGGTGCGATTCCAGCGGGCAGGGATGGCGATGCCGTCGCGAAATACGTAGGCATTGCCATAGTCGATCAGGTCAATATGGAAGACTTCATCCTCTGAATTGTATGGATTTGCAAAGATGTGCGGCACGAACAATACCACGACATTGGAAGCGGTGATCGGAAGTTTCGTCAGGTCATCGGTCAGTGGCGCGTACGCCTCTCCCCTGCCCAGTGTCATGTCTTGTGATTCCTGATAGCGGACGTAGCGGCTGGAGGCGGGGTCATATTCCCAATAGCTGTAGTTGTAGACCGAGTAATACGAGTAAATGCGTGAGATGCTCAACGCGCTTTCTGGGATAGTCTCCGAGAAAAAGCCGCCGCTGATGGTTTGGGGAGAGTTATCCACTCTGCGTTGTTCAGCGCATTCTGACCATCGAGTCGTATCGAAAAAGACATTGTTGTAGGCGTCGCGCTTGTAGGGACCCTTAAAAAATGGCGGACAGGTTCCAAAGCCCGTCACGATCATAAAATCGCTGATATCCAGGCTTCGGAAGTGGGTCAACTCGCGCGGGTCTGCGCCTTTGAAGAACAGAAAGGAGTGATACATACGGGTGATATGTTCATCGAAGTAACGCCCCGAACGGATAGGCCCCACGCGTTCGGGGTTGTTAGCGTAAAAGACAGCCACAAAACGAGTATCACCCCACTCGATGTAATACTCGTAGGCAACATCCGCGAGGGACAAGCCCGATTGCGGGCGAACGTAATCGGGCGAATTGCCGATTTTGATGGCAATCGGTCTGCGCTGGAGCAGGGAGGGGTCGGCAACGGGCAGTCCGGTCAACGGGTTGTTGATGATATGGTTGTTATCTGCCGAAGGGATAACCTGCACCTGCGCCGAAGCATCGTCGGGAATGACATATTTTGTCGGATAGGGGGTAAAGGTTGGGGCAACCTGCGGCGTGGAGAGGGCGAAATACGGGTCGGGTGAATCTTTCGGCTGAGGCTGGAATGGTGTCGGCGTGGGTGCATTGCTGAGAAAAACAGGATCAAGCGTCGGCGGGGGAAGAGGCGTTTCTTCCAATTGTGAAGCAGATGGGGAAGTGCAGGAAATTGTCAGGAAAATGAGAATCCAAACGATTCGGATGGGATGTCGCTTTAAAGCCATGCGAGGGATTGTACCAAAGGGCTTGGGGCAAATTGGCATGGCCATAATACTGATACAATTGCGCTCGCTCATGTTGATTTTGGTATCCTGTCTTTTGCTTTTTAGCACGGCGCTGGCGTTGACAGCCCTGCGCATCTTCCAGCCTGAGGCTCGGTATGCGTGGCTGGTGGCGGCGGGCGGCGCCGCGCTGGCGTTCTTCAGCTTGTTCACCTGGCTGGGACAAATGCCGTTCGATCTGGCGCTGCCCGCCTGGCAGCCGCTGACGTTATTCATGTCACCCATTCTCTTTCGAGCGGATGGCATTTCATGGGTACTTGCAATTGGCATCGCCGCATTGACGCTTGCCACCCTGCTGACAGCGTCATCGCGCCCGGTGTTCACCAATTCGTTTTCATGGGCGGGCGTCCTTGCCCTCGGCGGGGTTGGGATTCTAGCCGTCACTGCCGACAACCCGCTCACGCTGCTGTTGGTCTGGTCGGCTTTGGATCTGACCGAATTGGTCACGCAGCTTGGTTCTGTAAAGGGGGCGGCGAATAATGAAAAAGTGGTTATCTCTTTTTCAACCCGCGCATTGGGGCTTGGTTTACTGCTTTGGGCGGGCATCATCAGCATTGCCGATGGAAGCGCGTTCGATTTTCAAACTTTACCGTCAGGCTCAGGCATTTATCTTGTGCTGGCGGCGGGGTTGCGCCTCGGTGTGCTGCCCCTTCATTTACCGTTCTCCCCTGAATCGGAATTACGGCGCGGATTTGGCACATCGTTCCGATTGGTATCAGCGGCATCCAGTTTGGTGGTGTTGGGGCGTGTTCCTGCGGGCAGTTTGGAAACGGGCATCACGCCCTTCCTGATGCTGTTTGCCATTGTGGCAGGCATCTACGGCGGCTGGATGTGGCTGCGAGCGCCCGATGAATTGAACGGGCGTCCGTATTGGGTGATCGGCATGGCTTCGCTCGCGGTGATCGCGGCATTGAGCGGCAATCCACTGGGAGCGGTTGCATGGGGCGCGGCGCTGATCCTTGTGGGCGGCGCACTTTTCCTTGCCTCGGTGCAAAACATCTGGCTCAACCGCCTCATGCTGGCAGGGGCGTGGAGCCTTTCTTCATTACCTTTCTCTTTGACCGCCAGCGCATGGCTTGCAGGTTTGGGTTTTTTCACACCGCTCATCATTATCGCCCAGGCGTTGGTGATGGCAGGGTTTATCCGTCATGCACTTCGTCCAGCCGGACGCGATTCGCTCGAGCCGCAGCCCAGTTGGGCGCGCGGCGTTTATCCAGCCGGCATCATTCTGCTGATATTTCTGCCGATCTTATTGGGATGGATCGGCTGGGACGGTGCATTCCAGACCGGGGCCTGGCTGCACGCCCTGCTCGCTTCGCTCCTGACGTTTGGCCTGGTCTGGGCAACCCGGCGTTTCCGCATCTTCAACCCTGTCCGCGCCCACTGGGTCACTTCCACAGGAACACGCTTGAACAACCTCTACCAGGGATTTTGGTCCTTGTATCGCACGCTTTCACGAATCAGCCAAACCATCACCCACACATTGGAAGGCGAAGGCGGCATCATGTGGACGCTGCTCTTTCTTGTGTTATTCGTTTCTTTGATAGTACAGGGGTCTTTCTAGTATGACAGTAGAAATCATTTCATGGGTCGCAGTGGGATTGATCCTCGCGGCAGCCACCATCATTTTAATAACTCGTGACTGGCGCATCAGCCTCGGCGCACTGGCTGTTCTGTATCTCGCCGCGTTCTGGCTGGTCACACGTCACCTGCCAATTGCGATGGGCACGGTCAAATTGATCGCAGGCTGGATGGTCGTCGCCATTCTCGGCATGACCCGCCTGAGCCTGACCACGCTCGACAAGCAGGAAGAGGAATCCTTTTGGGCGCGCGGCGGGTGGTTCAGGGTGGTACTGATGATAATCGTCGCGCTCATCGCCGCAGGCTCCAGTTTCCGCATGGAAGCGGCAATACCGGGTTTGGGATTGCCCGTGATCGCAGGCAGTCTGCTGCTGATCGGCGCGGGAGTCGTCCACCTCGGCGTCACCTCCGACTTGTTACGCGTCACGCTCGGCTTGCTGACCCTGTTGATCGGGTTTGAAATCCTGTACGCCGCGTTGGAAAGCGCCATCCTTGTCACCGGGCTGTTGGCAGTAGTCAACCTTGGGTTGGGAATTCTCGGTTCCTATCTGATGCTGGCAGGTTCCGCCCCGCTTGAAAGCGAGGAGGAACTATGAGCGCCCCGCTTCTATGGATCGCCCTGCCCTTTTTTGTGGGGCTTTTCATTATGTTCCTGCTGCGGGAACGTTTCGCTGTATGGGTCGGCGGAGGGACATCTGTCTTTCTGGCCCTGCTCGCCCTGTTCATTCCGATTGATACGGCGCTCCTGTTCGGTTCAACCTCCCTAAAAATAGCCCCATCCGTTCAGTTTTTTGGGCGCAGTTTCGAGCTCAACGCAGCGGATGGTCCGCTGCTTGCCATCATCTATGGCTTGGCGGCATTGTGGTTCTTCGGCGCTGAAGCATCGGGGGCCGCCAACCATTTCGTGTCATTGGGATTAATGATCGTTTCGCTCCTGACTGCCTCCATCGCGGTGGAACCGTTCCTGTATGCCGCGCTCCTGTTGGAAATGGCGGCCATGCTGGTTATTCCCCTGCTCGTTCCACCGTATCAAAAACCTGGCCGCGGTGTGGTGCGCTTCATCATCTACCAGACCTTTGCCATGCCGTTCATCCTCTTTTCCGGTTGGATGCTGGCCGGTGTGGAAGCCAGCCCCGGTGACCTGGGCACGGTCACCCTGGCTGGCGTGATGGTCAGCCTGGGCTTCGCCTTTCTGTTCGGGGTCTTCCCACTCTACAACTGGATTCCCATGTTGATGGAAGAAGCCTCCCCGTACGCTGTGGGCTTCCTGCTTTGGGCGCTGCCCACCTTTATCACCATCTTCGCGCTCGGGTTTCTGGACCGCTACACTTGGCTGCGCACCTCCCCACAACTTTCCAATGCCATGTTATTTGCGGGGATCATCATGGTCGCCAGCGGCGGAATCTTCGCCGCTCTACAGCGTCACATTGGGCGGATATTTGGCTACGCCGCAATCACCGAAGCCGGGCTGATCCTGCTTGCCATGGGATTGAACACTGCGCAGGTCGTGCCGATCATCTTTCTCCTGCTCATCCCACGCGGTTTGCAATTAACCGTCTGGGCGCTGGCGCTTTCGATCATCAAACGAAAAGCCTATTCCCTGCAATTCAGCGACATTCAAGGGCTGGCGCGTCAATATCCCGTGGCTGTTGCCGCCCTCGTTCTGGCGCATCTTTCCATGACAGGTTTCCCCCTGCTGGCGGGCTTCCCACCCAGGTTGGCCATCTGGCAGGAACTGGCGGGACAATCCCTATTGGCAGCCTTCTGGGTATTTATGGGCATGCTCGGCTTGTTGATTGCCGCCACGCGCACGCTGGCCGTGTTCGTGATGACAGACGAGGTATCTGCCTGGAAGTTGACCGAGTCCTGGGTCCAAATGAGCATGCTTGGGTTGGGCGTGATCGGGCTTTTCATCATGGGCTTCTTCCCGCAGGTTTTGCAGCCATTCATTGAAAATCTTCCTGCCCTCTTCGAGCGATTAAGTCAATAAAACTCGACAGACAGGCGCGTGCTATAATTTAATGTAATTAATTCCCCCATATCTTCGGAGAACTACATGGAATTCGAACAGATCGTCAAACGCCTGGAATTTTTGGATAAGCAACAGCGCGAACACAAAGGGACGATCGCTTCATTGAGCGAGCGTTTGGCATCCTTTGAAACAACGGTGAATGCAGTTTCAAAGCAGATAAAAACCCTCAGTAAACAGGTGACAGATATCGCCCCCGCTGCGAAGCGGGTGGAACAGTTCGAGTCTCTGGTGACGAAACAGCGCATCGACATCGTCAAGGTGAT
>JAUXWL010000164.1 GCA_030680155.1 Anaerolineales bacterium | reverse complement strand
CTGACTCCCACTCCCACACCTTCAAACACCCCGACTCCCTCAAATACGCCTACCGAAACACCGTCACCGACTGATACACCAGAGCCAACCAACACCCCTGACTCCTAAATTTACGGCGTAGTCTTTATCTTCCCCGCAATGATATCGGCAATGATCTGTTCCAACTCCATCTGAAGAGTCGGGGAAATTGACCCATTGGGATTAAAGATGGAAGAGAGCCCAACCTCCCCCGTTTCCAATGTTCCTACATGATATCCGCCAACAAACGTCCCATTTTGAATGGCATTTGAAACCTGCACCACGCTCACGTTAAAACGCTTTTCGATGCTGGTGAGGATGATATTCTTGAATTCAGGGTTGGTGACAGTCCAGTCCGTATCCACGCCGATGACCCAGGCATCCCCATGCGCCTGCATTTCGGTTCCTGCTCCCACTCCCACACTTTGCCCAGCCACCGGCAGGATGACATCCGCACCCGCCTCCAATAACTGACGCGCAGCCTGCCTGCCTTCGGTGGAGCAGCAGAATCCGCCGACAAATAACCCCACGTGCTTTTCCGCATCCCAGCCGAGGACTTCCGCTTCCGTTCCGTTTTTTTGATTGTAATAGTCCACACCGAGGGCAAAGCCGTCCATGAAACTTGTTACTGGCGGAATATCAATACCGCCAAAGACACCCACTTTGCCAGTCTTCGTTGTGGATGCAGCCACATACCCAGCGAGGAATGCAGCCTGATCGGTGGCATAAGTCTGCACCCAGACGTTTTCCAGCGGCGGGTCAATCTCAAAGTCCATGGTCATGAAGCGCTGATTCGGGTTGGCTTCCGCTGCGGTCTGCAGCTGCTCGATCAACGTCCCCGGTGAAACGATCAGCAGGCAGTTTGCATCAACAAAGACGTTGATGTTCCGCATGAAATCGGCTACTGATGAAGATTGCAGCACGCTGGCTTCCCATTTGTGCATCGCTGCCGAGTTTTGAATCCCCTTGTAGATGAGTTCATTGAAATAATTGTCGTTCAAACCGCCGGTGTTGGTTACCTGGCAAATTCTTCCATTGGCTGCAACCGGCAATGGCGTAACCGTCGGCGCGGAAATTGGCGCTTCACACGAAGCGGTGATGTCATGCAGGTATTTCAAACACTCCTCCTGCGTCAGTCGGCGGGTGACGCGGGTTTGCGCCAGTTTCGTCAGTTCTTCGATCTGCAAAAGATAAACACGCGCCGCGCGGTCGCTACTGGTGACGAGACGTGTGCCATCGGGGCTGAAGGCAAGGTTGTTAATTCCATAGCCATTGCCGGGGATGGTCAGCAATTCCTGACCGGCGCTCACATCCCACAGTTTCGCTGTCCCATCACGGCTGGAGGTGGCTAGGCGGGTTCCATCGGGACTAAAAGCCGCCGACGTAACTGTGTTCGTATGTTCGTCCAATATATGCAGTTCATTGCCGGTGTTGATCTCCCAAAGTCGGGCGGTTCCATCCATACTGGCGGTGGCAAGCAGGGTGTTGTCCGGACTGAAGGCGACCGAAAGGATGTTATCGTCATGTCCGCGCAATACGGCAGCATCCCCTCCCGTGACAAAATCCCTGATGCGTATCGTCCCATTTTGCATGCCAATGGCAAGTTGTGAGCCTTCTGAATTGAAGACTATGGAACTCACACCAACAGGCATTGTCAGATCAAGCAACAGGGCAGGTTTGCCATTCGAGAGATCCCAAATCCTGACCTTGTAATCGTCACTGGCTGTCGCCAGCCTTTGGACACCCGGGCTGAATGCCAGGGCGTTGATGAGGCCGGTGTGGGCAGACCAATTCCACAGTTCCGTGGTTGAGGCGGGGTTGAAAAGCGACACACTAAAATCATTCCATGCCGCGGCGATCAATCTTCCATCCGGGCTGAGGGCAAAGACGGTGGCGTGTTTCCCTTTCTTTGAAAATTCCCGCACTTCATTTCCCGACTCAACACTCCACAACTTCACCGCATCACCTTCAATGGCCGCAAGGACATTCCCATTTGGGGTGAACAGGATTTGCCCACCGCGTCCATCGGAATAGGGGAGGGTCAATGCCTCGCCGCGTTCGAGGGTAACATCCCAAAAACGGGTCGTGCCGTCATCGCTGGCAGTGGCGAGACGTGTGCCGTCCGGGCTGAAGTCAGCCGAGAAAACCGTGCTTGTGTGCCCAGCCAGTGTGAACAACTTTTCGCCGCTATCCGAATCCCATACGATCACTTTGCGGTCGTATCCGCCTGTGGCGATCATGGAACCATCCGGGCTGAACGCAACCGCATGAACCGTGCTGACATGCCCGTTGAGCGTGAATAGTTTTTCACCTGTATCCGCATCCCAGACCATCGCGTGGTTTTCACTCACGGTGGCAACGCGTTTACCATCGGGGCTGAAAGCGGCGTTCCAGACCCAGCTGGCATGTTCCAATACGAGCAATTCTTCGCCAGTGAACGCATTCCAAATTCGCGCCGTGCCATCATCACTGACGGTGATGATGCGCCTGCCGTCAGGGCTGAAA
The DNA here is from genome assembly GCA_030680155.1 of Anaerolineales bacterium. Lineage (GTDB taxonomy): Bacteria > Chloroflexota > Anaerolineae > Anaerolineales > Villigracilaceae > Villigracilis. The sequence goes on along the minus strand of JAUXWL010000164.1, from coordinate 12,302 downwards.
AATGCAAACGAAACATAATCGGTATGACCGGGGAAGTTCAACAACTCCTGTCCCGTTTTCACGTCCCAGATGCGCGGAAGATTTCCATTCGTCACCGTGACGAGACGTTTTCCATCCGGGCTGAATGAAACCGACGAGATCGCATCCATCTGACCTGCCGCCTGAATCTCGTTTCCTGAACCAGCATCCCACACCCTGACCGTGCCATCGGCAAGGATGGTTGCCAGATACTTTCCATCGGGGCTATATTCGGCGTAATGACCGGGCAAGCTGAACAACATCTGCCCCATGCCTGAACCCCACACGTTGACGATCTCCCCCTGACTGGCGGTGACGACGCGCCTGCCGTTCGGGCTGAAATCCACATTGACAGTGGAACCCCGTTCATGCGAAGGGATGACCAGCCGTATCCGCGAAGTCAACACGGCTTGATGCAAGGCGTTTTCCGCTTCCAACGTATTGGCTCTGGCCATTGCCTCCAATGCCAGCAGGATGCTGCGTTCGGGGTCAATTTCAAGGTTGGTGAGCGAAGCCGCCGCCAACTCGCGCGAGGCCGCCAGACGACTGGCGTTCTGTGATTGCACGCTGAAGAATACCGCTGTGATCGTCATAAAAATCGCAACAATAAAAGCCAATCCCAAATACACCGCGCGCTTCCGCAATTGACCGGCGGCATGAGCCTGCTCCTCGGCGCGTTTACCTTCCACTTCCGCAAGTTTTTGCGCCGCCTCCAACTCGCGCTGGCGGCGCATTTCCTTTTCAACCGCTTCCCGTTCTGCATAAGCACGCGACTCTTCAAGGAACTCACGTTCCAGATCGTTCATTTCATCCTGATGGCTCGTTGACCATTCGAGCGCCTGCGCCAAACGCGCGCCGCGGTATAACACATCCGACTCGCAGTTCAAAGTTTTCCACTCCTGCGCGGTATCGGTCAAGTGACGATGCAGCCGCAAACCTTCGCGGTTATCCTCCAGCCAGCCGCGCAGCGTGGGCCACTCACGGATCAATGCCTCGTGTGCTACTTCGGCTGAATCTTGGCTGGTGGTGATCAGGCGCGCATCAGCCAACGCCTTCAATACATTTTGAGTTACCACTAACTCTTCGGGTTTCAGGATCAACTCATTGAATGAAGCGCGGCGGCGCGTATCATTGGCGGCGGTTTCGTCGCTGAGTTCGGTCAGGCGTAAAAAGATGCGTCTCGCAATGGCGCGTTGTTCAGGGGTGAATTGGTCACTAAACACGGCTTCGGCAGTCTCGGCAATTGCGCCGCGCACCCCGCCCGACGAAGCATATCCGCTGAGGGTCATCATGCGTGCATGGCGGCGCTGCCAGGTTTCCATGAGGGCATGCGATAGCAAAGGCAGTGCGCCGGGCTCGCGCCCTACATCGTGCAGGAGCACATCCACCAGACCGGGTTCGAATTCCCAGCGTCCGCGGCGGGCGGGTTCCTCGATGGCACGGCGCATCTCGTCCTCATTCATCGCGCCGATGTATTCCTGCTGCCCTGCCAATGCTTCACGCAATTGGATGTAATTCGCGCAGTGGGCATAGAAGTCCGCCCGCAAGGTGATGACGATGAAGACGCGACCATCTGCCTCTGACGCCGCTGTGAGCAGGTTGCTGATAAATGCGCTTCTCTCTTCCTCCGAGCGGCAGAGCGTGAAGGTCTCTTCGAATTGGTCAATGACCAAAAGTAAATGAGATTCGTTTTTCGCAAAACGGCTCAGGCTTTGTGAATCAGTCAGTATGTCATGTGCGAGTGAATCTGATTCAAAACTCGCCGCCAAACTCTCCAGCGGATGCGCGGTGGGGGTGATGACCTGAATGTTCCAATCTGCGGAAGTGGGATTCCAGCGCAGGGATGGCACAAGTCCCGCGCGGACGAGGGAGGACTTGCCGCTGCCCGATGCCCCAACCACAGCGAGGAATCGGCTTGGGTTGTCTGACCCGCTTTGGGCTTGCCCTGAACCGTGTCGAAGGGTCAAAGAAAGGAGGCGTTCGGTAAGTTTGGAGGTCAACGTTTCGCGCCCCACGAACAAGTCCGCATCGGCTTCGTCAAAATAATTTAATCCCTTGTATGGACACAAACCGAGCCCAGGCGCATCTTCGCGACGGACGTTGGCGGCGAGGTCGAGCAGGCGTGCGATTGTTTTCGGCTCGTCTTCGAGGGCGAGGGCGGGGACGAATTGCGATTTGATGGTGGGGATGTCTGGCAGGCGCAGGTTTTGCTCGAGGCGGCTGATCTGCGCGTCGCTATAGCCGACGGCGGTGGCGAGTTCCATTTGGGTGATTCCGACGCGGCGACGAAGGTAGCGCAGCAGATCTCCAAAGGTGGTGAACTTTTCGAGCGTGACGGCGGGAATCTGGGTGGTCATGCTCCTAAAATAGCACATTCCAGCCCGTTTGGAGAATTTTGGCAGAAAATGGCAGGACAAATTTCGGGGCGAATGCTACAGTGGAAACACACAGCGCACGTTGCGCTGACATCAACTCTTGAGGAGAGAAAAATGAAATCGAAAATTTTTATGTTGGTAGGTTTGTTTGCAATGGTACTTGCGGCGTGTGGCGGCGGTGGACAGTCTGGCTTCCCGACTGGCAGGTTCATCAAGGAAGGCGCCAAGGAATACGGTCTTCAATTCAATGAAGATGGGACGTTCCAAGTCTTCAACGGCTCCCAGACGTTTGTACGTGCCACATACAAAGTGGAAGGCAACGTTTTCACCGAGACCGGTAATGATGGCGGGTGCGAACCCAATGTGGATTTCAACTACACCTTCGATGGTTCGAAGTTGACATTCACTTATGTCGGAAATCCTGAAGACGACGCGGATTGCACCGGGCGTTATGCGGATTTCAACAACGTGACCTACACCTTGTCCAAATAGAAAAGGCTATCGATAGTATTAAATGCGGACGGGTTCCGCGTTTTCACGCGGAACCCGTCCAACTCTCTCCTACCGATAAAGTCACCAGTAATTCTACATCCGCCAAAATGGACGGGTGTATTTGATGGTAAGTACCCCAATCTTATCCAAAAGATACGAAACGCTCAACAGAACAAAGGTACTACCGCGTGACGGTATGACAGCCGCTGTTCCTTGACTCGTCTACAGGCATACCAAATGCCTCATAGACCGGGATGCCGTCCCAATCGAGCGGAAGCGGCAGCCCCAGGGCGAAGGCGGCGGTGGCGGCAGTATCCATTATATAAACCTGGGTTTGCAATTCGCCGGGGACGACGCCCGGTCCGCTGATGACCCAGGGGATGGTCATGTCTTCCGGCAGGGTGGTTCCGTGCGTTGAGTCATGTCCGCCGTGGTCGGAGGTGACGATGATGAGCGTGCTTTCGTATACGCCTTTGTCTTTCAAGGTTTGGAGCATCGAAGCAAGCCCTCGATCTTCGCGGCCATACACCTCTAATTGTGTGCGGGACATCCAGCCGCTGTTTTCGCCTTCCAGTCCGCCGTCGTCAAAGTGGACGACCATTAAGCCGAACCCCTCACCGATCTGGTTCAGCGCGAGGCGCAGGACGCTGGTGTTGTCCAATATCTTATCGGTCTTATCAACAAAGGCAAAGAAGTCTGTGCTGGTTGGGTCAGTGACATGACGGAGTTTTTCCTTGCCGGTTAACAAGACGGTTCGCAGGCCGGCGGCGTGGGCGAGGTCAAAAATATCAGTGCCGAGGGCGGTGCCGTTGGCAGGGACGTATTGGTCCCAGCGGACAACATGCCTGGCGGGGCAGGTCCCAACCAGCATGGAGGCGTGTGCGGGCAAAGTCAGGCTTGGGATGGTGGTCTGTGCGTTGAGGGTGTAGGCTCCGCTTTGCATCAAGTCCATGACGGTGTTCATACCTGCGACAGTGATGGCATCGGGGCGCAAGCCGTCGAAGGTGACAATGAGGACACGCTCAATCGGCTGGGTCGGTTCGGAAGGCTGTGTAGACAGCGGCATCTCGGTGACGGGCAGCGGGACCGTGTTTGGGGTGAGAGTCGCCATGGGTGGCGGAACAGGCGTCGGCGGAGGGGGCGAGGCGAAACTTCCGCAACTGTGCAGGAGCAGTGCGAGTAAGGTCAATATCCAGAGAGGTCGGGTCATGGGTTCAGGTCAGGTTTTACAGGGGTAGCGTTCGTGGGTTTTGAGCTGCGGCTCGCCGAAGATCTGGTAGACGGGGATGCCGTCCCATTCGGGGTTGAGGGGCAAGCCGAGGGCGTAGGCGGCGGTGGCGGCGGTGTCCATGGTGTAGATGGGCAGGGTCAGTTCCTGCGGAATGACGCCGGGGCCGTAGGCGATCCAGGTGATGCGGTAATCTTCGATGATGAGGCCGATGTGATTCTTGTCGTGCCCGCCGTGGTCGGACGTGATGATAAAGAGGGTCGTGTCGAAGAGATTATTATCTTTGAGCGTTTTGATGATCTCGCCCAAGGCTTCATCGCCTTCTCGCAGGACCTTCATGTATTCTTCGGACATCCAGCCGTATTTGTGACCGCGATTATCGCCGCCCGCAAAGTGGATGAACATGAGGTCGAAACCTTCCGGGATCTGTGCCACGGCAGTGCGTGTGATGGCGGGTTCGCCATAGGCGACTTCAAAGACATCCGTTGTTTCAGGTTCGGCAAGCTGGCGCAGTTTATCCTTGCTGACGATCATGACGGTCTTCAAGCCCGCTTCGTGTGCGAGGTCGAAGACATCCACGCCTTTGGAGTAGCCCATGTACATGAAGAATTTATTGTAGATCATGCCATGGTCTTCCATGCACAGGCCTGAAAGCATCGAGGCGTGGCTGGGCGACGTGGCGGGATAGTCAATGGTGCGCGCGGTCAGCGGAGCATGAGCGCCGCCCTGCATCAAGGTCATCAAGCTGGGCATGGGCGCGAGTTCAATCGCATCGGGACGCAGACCGTCGAAGCTGATGATGAGCACGCGTTCGATATTTGCTTTGGATGGCATGGGTGTAAAAGTTGGCGTATTCGTCGGCGCGGGAGTAAAGGTTGCGGTGGATGTGAGGGTGATGGTCGGCTCGATGGCGGGGAGGAGCGCTTCTGTCGCCGCCGCTGGCTGGGTTGCCGTTGCAGGCGGAATCTGAATCTGAATCGGCAGGTACGCGCCCACCGGCGTGGCATCAGGCGGCGGAGACCCGCCCCAAATATCAGGGACGGGTCCGCAACTGCTCACGAACAGAATCACCAATAATGATGGAAGTAGAAAACGTTTCAGGGTATTTCTCCAAAAAATCGTAGCGCAGACTTTAGTCTGCTCTGGCATTGCGGACTAAAGTCCGCGCTACAGGAACTCGTAGGGCAGACTTTAGCCTGCTCTGGCATTGCGGACTAAAGTCCACGCTACAGGAACTCGTAGGGCAGACTTTAGTCTGCCTTAGCATCGCAGACTGAAGTCCACGCTACGGGGATTTACGGATAGGGTCTTATTTCAGCATCGGCATTTTCAAGCCGTGCCGTTTTGCCGCGTCAATGGCAATCTCGTAGCCTGCGTCAGCGTGGCGGACGACACCCATACCGGGATCCGTTGTCAGTACGCGTTCGAGGCGTTTGGCGGCTTCGGGAGTCCCGTCTGCCACGATGACTTGTCCTGCGTGCTGCGAATATCCCATGCCGACACCACCGCCATGATGGAACGACACCCACGTCGCGCCGCCGACAGCGTTGATCATGGCATTGAGAATCGCCCAATCGGAGATCGCATCCGAGCCGTCTTTCATGGCTTCGGTTTCGCGGTTGGGTGAAGCGACGGAACCAGAATCCAAATGGTCGCGCCCGATGACGATGGGCGCTTTTACTTTTCCGCTCGCGACCAACTCATTGAACATCAGCCCTGCTTTGGCGCGCTCGCCATATCCAAGCCAGCAAATGCGCGAGGGCAAGCCCTGAAACGGAACCTTTTCGCGCGCCAGCTTCAACCAGCGATGCAAATGCGCGTCTTCAGGGAAGAGTTCCATGATGGCTTTATCGGTGGTGTAAATATCTTCCACATCACCGGAGAGCGCCACCCAGCGGAACGGTCCCTTGCCTTCGCAAAACAGCGGGCGGATATACGCTGGCACGAAGCCGGGGAATTCGAAGGCATCGGTCACGCCATGGTTGTATGCCTGCTGGCGCAGGTTGTTGCCGTAATCAAAAACTTCCGCGCCCGCACGCTGAAACGCCAGCATCGCGCGGACATGCTTTGCCATCGAGTCCATTGCCATGGATTTATATTTTTCAGGATTCTCAACTCGTAATTGATTCGCCGCCGTCACCGACAAGCCAGACGGGACATAAAACAACGCCTCATGCGCCGACGTTTGATCTGTCACTACATCGGGAATGATTCCACGCTGGGAGAGTTCGTCGTACACGTCCGCCGCATTGCCGATCAGCCCAATGGATTTCGGCGTTTGGTTTTTGACATTTTCTTCAACCAATGTCATCGCTTCTTCGAGATTGTCCACCACCATATCCACATAGCCGATGGCGCGACGGCGTTCGGCGCGCTCGGGGTCCACTTCAACGATAAGCCCCACGCCTTCATTCATCGTAATGGACAATGGCTGCGCGCCGCCCATGCCGCCCAAGCCTGCTGTTAAGACAAACTTCCCTTTCAGCGAGCCCCAACCTTTGAGTTTGGCAAGCGCTCCGAAGGTTTCATACGTCCCTTGCAGAATGCCCTGCGTGCCGATGTAGATCCACGAGCCGGCGGTCATCTGCCCGTACATGATGAGACCCTTTTTATCGAGTTCATCAAATTTCTCCCACGTTGCCCAATGCGGCACGATATTGGAGTTGGCGATCAGCACCTTGGGCGCATCCTTATGGGATTTGAAAACCACAACCGGTTTTCCCGATTGCACCAGCAGGGTTTCATCTTCCTCAAGATTTTTGAGCGACTCAAGAATTGCATCGAAGGATTCCCAGTTGCGGGCGGCTTTTCCGCGCCCGCCATAGACGACGAGGTCTTCGGGCTTTTCCGCCACTTCGGGGTCGAGATTATTTTGGATCATGCGATAGGCGGCTTCGCTCAGCCAGTTCTTGCAGGTCAGTTCCGTTCCACGCGGGGCGCGGATGATGCGAGGGTTGGACATGGGTTGTTCCTTATTCAGTAACAATGAGCAGTGACTCAAGCATCCCATCGAACAGGGGCAGGGTGGTTGCGGTGAATCCGCCTTCGGTGGTGAAGGTGATAATCAGTGTGCCCGTTTTGAGATTAAAGATGGTCATCTTTTGATACAGTGTGACAGGCGCTCCGGCCGTGTTCAACCCGCTGATCTCAGATTGAATCTCACCATAGGGCACTCCGTTCAAAGGGATGATGATGTTCACCGAAGAGACAGTCAGCCCGTTCACGGCGGCGGGCAGTTCATCGGCAAGGGACTGCAACCCTTCTTCACTATCAAAGGAGATGGTGGTTTGCGGGTCCCAGATCAAATTGACGTTGGTGACGATGTCGTTCTGGATGTGTTCCTCATCAATATCCAAAACAAACAGGCGAAAGGTGTTGGGGTCCTGGTTTTGGATGCTTTGCAGGCTGGCTTGCAGGCGTTCATTGGCCAGTACCGCCAGTTGGAAGGCATCGAAATATTCCTGCTCATTGATGCGGACAGCCAGCCAACCTGCTGGGACTTTGAATTGGTAGCCGGCGCGTTCATCCACGAACAAGGTGGAACCATCGTCCTGTGCGGTGATGGCGCTGCCTGCTCCGCTCACCTCCGGGGTTGGGGTGATGGTCGGTTCGGGGGTGGGCGGCGGTGTTTCGGTGGGCACGGCAAGGGCGGTGAGTTCGACTGCGGCGGATACTGTTTCAGCGACCATCGTGCCAAGTCGTGTATCAGGTGTCGGCGGAATGGTCGAAGCGGTCTGCGTCCCCGGGATAACACAGGCCAGGGCGGCGGTCAAAAGGGTCAATGCGGCGAATAATCCGCGTTGTTTTTTCATGGGTTCCATCCTTGAAGGTGAAATAAAAAAGCCTCCCGGCAATTATAGCCGAGAGGCTGTCTGGATTTTACGAAATTAGGTGGAGGCTCGTCCTTTGGCTGCCATGTCTGCAAAGTTGGTGCTCCTCAAGCGGTTGACGAGTTCCTCCTGCGCCTCGCACCAAACCGGGCGCAGCGGGCAGTTTTCATCAAAGGAACACGCGGCTGCATCGCCGACACACTCGTTCAACTGGATGGGACCGTCAATGGCTTCGATGACTTCCAAAAGCGTGACATCCTTTGGCTCACGCGCGAGGGTAACGCCTCCGCGCGCGCCGCGTGAGGTATGCAGCAACCCGGCAATGGATAACTGTGAAATGATCTTGGCAAGGAAGGACGGCGGGATGCGCTGTTCTTCTGCGATCATGCTGGTGGCAGTGCGCTGGCCGCCGCTGTTGGCGAGGTGGAGCACGGCGCGTACGGCGTAATCGGCCTGGCGGGTAATTTGCATACGATCCTCACTCAATCTTAAATAGGTAAATCTTACCGACAAACACGATTTTATTGTGAAGCAGCCCTCAATGCAAGTGATAGAGGTCACCGATGATTTATGACCTTTGGCTCTTTAGGATTAGGCGGGCTGACCCACAGGGGCTTCGCACAGCCCTGGCTCAGTCCATGGAAGCCCGCGCGGGGATAGCGAAAATTCCCGGAGCGCGGACTTCAGTCCGCAACGCCAAGGCAGACTAAAGTCTGCACTCCGGTTTTTCGGGTAAGTCCGTAGTCCTCTTCAGCAGACTTTTATGTGTTGAGCCAGGGATTTATCCCGTGCGACGGGAATCCATCTATAAACTTTTAGCGCTCCCGGTTCCCATCAACTGCTTTTCTAAAAAGTCGTGAGCAGTTACAATATTTTGAAAGTTTGATATGGAGAATTAATGACCCAACGTAAATACACCAACCGCCGTTACCTCGACGCCCTTGAAAAGAAAGTCCTCGTCTTCGATGGCGCGATGGGCACGAGCCTGCAACTGCAAGACCTGACCGCCGAGCATTTCGGCGGCGAACAATACAACGGATGCAACGACTACCTCGTCATCTCGTATCCCGCAGCCGTGGAGAAAGTCCACCGCTCGTTTCTTGAAGTCGGCGTGGATGTGCTCGAAACGGACACCTTCCGCTCGAACCGCCTGACCATGCAGGAATACGGCCTGCAAGACCGCATCATCGAAATCAACATGGCGGCAGCACAACTCGCGCGAATACTCGCCGACGAGTATTCGCGCCCTCCCTCATACCCCTTCGGGGCACTTTCCCCAGCCCTTCTCCCACAGGGAGAAGGGGGCGAGTCCCCCTCTCCAACGGGAGAGGGGTTAGGGGTGAGGGAGAGATTCGTCGCTGGTTCCATTGGACCTTCAGGCAAGCTGCCATCCACCAACGACCCCGAATTATCAAACGTCAAATATGATGAACTGATCGATATTTTCCGCGAGCAGGCTGTCGGTCTCATTCAGGGCGGCGTTGACCTTTTGCTGATTGAAACCTCGCAGGACATTCTCGAAGTCAAAGCCGCCATCACGGGCATTCATCAAGCCTTCAGCGAAACGAATGTCTACTTGCCGATTCAGGCCCAAGTCACGCTCGATACGACCGGCCGCATGTTGCTCGGCACCGACATCAACGCATCGCTCACCATCCTCGAAGGCATGGGCATCGACGTCATCGGTCTCAACTGCTCCACGGGTCCCGAACACATGCGCGAGCCGATCCGCTTCCTTGGAGAAAATTCCACGCTGCCAGTTTCATGCATTCCCAACGCAGGTCTGCCATTGAACGTTGATGGTCAAGCCGTGTATCCGCTTGAGCCTGAACCGTATGCGAATGATATGTATGAGTTTGTGACGAAGCATAATATTTCTGTTGTAGGCGGATGCTGCGGAACGACTCCCGAACACTTGCGACTCTTGATTGAAAAATTACGCAACACGCAACACGCAGCACGCCCGCTTCGCTCTACGCCTCAACTTGCTTCTGCCATGTCAGCGATTGCCATGCGACAGGACCCCGCTCCGACCCTGCTCGGCGAGCGTTGCAACGCGCAGGGCTCGCGCAAGTTCAAGCGCCTGCTGCTCGAAGAAGATTACGATGGCATCCTCGACATCGCGCGTGAACAGGTTGCGGGCGGCGCACACGCGCTGGACATTTCTGTCGCTGTCACTGAACGCGCGGATGAAGGCGAGCAGATGCGCAAGGTCATCAAGAAATTGCAAATGGGCGTGGACGTTCCGCTTGTGATCGACACCACCGAAGTGGATGTTCTTGAGATCGCGTTGCAAACCGCACCGGGACGCTGCCTCATCAACTCAACGCATCTCGAAGCGGGTCGCGAAAAAGCCGATAAGATATTCGGTCTCGCGAAGAAATACAACGCCGCTGTCATTGTTTTGACCATTGACGAGCAAGGCATGGCAAAGACCGCGCAGCGCAAACTTGAAGTGGCACAGCGCATCTACGACATCGCCGTCAACGACCACGGGCTCAAACCCGCAGATTTAGTCTTCGACGATCTGACCTTCACCCTCGCCACTGGCGACGCTGAATTTGTGGATTCCGCCAAGGAAACCATTGAAGGTATTCGGCTTATCAAATCAAGCCTGCCCGGCGTAATGACATCGCTTGGCGTGAGTAATTTATCGTTTGGTCTCGCGCCACAAGCCCGCCCTCCGCTGAATTCGGTCATGCTGTATTACTGCGTGCAAGCAGGCTTGGACATGGCCATCGTCAACGCCGCGCACGTGATGCCCTATGCCGAGATCGGCGCCGAAGAACGCGAACTATGCGAAGACCTGATCTTCAACCGCCGCGAAGACGCGCTGCAAAGATTCATCGAACATTTTGAAGATGTCGAAGTTACCACCGGCTCCAATGTCGCTGACCCGACCGAAGGTATGACCCCTGAACAACGCCTGCATTGGAAAATCCTGCACCGCGTCAAGGATGGGGTCGAAGCCGATATTGATGAGATCATTAACCGCACCCTCACCCCTAACCCCTCTCCCGTTGGAGAGGGGGACTCGCTCCCTTCCCCCGAGGGGGGAAAGGCAGGGGAAAGTGCCCCGAAGGGGTATGAGGGAAGACTCCCTCTCCCCTCGGGAGAGGGCTGGGGTGAGGGGTTACCCCGCAAACACAACCCTCGCCTTCCCGAAGAACTCAAAGCCCGAATTCGTGAACTTCGCAAGGATGCCACAGAAGCCGAACAACTCATGTGGAAAATCCTTCGCAACCGGGGATTTCACGACGCCAAGTTCCGCCGCCAACATCCCAAAGCAGGTTTCATCCTTGACTTCTACTGTCACGAAGCAAAACTTTGCGTTGAACTGGATGGAAGCCAGCATAATGAAGGCGAGCAAGTTCAGTACGATGAAGAGCGTACAAGGATTTTGCAGGAGCAGCATGGAATACAAGTAATTAGATTTTGGAACAGCGACGTACAGAACAAAACGGAAGATGTTTTGAACGAACTGTGGAATATATTAGATGAGAGGTTGCCTGCGAATTCCCTCACCCCTAGCCCCTCTCCCGTTGGAGAGGGGGACTCTGGCTCCGACTCCCTCTCCCCTCGGGAGGGGGACTCTGGCTCCGACTCCCTCTCCCCCCGGGAGAGGGCTGGGGTGAGGGCACAACAACACGAAGTTGCCGTTCATACGCTGAACACCGTCCTGCTCCCCGCCATGAAAGAAGTCGGTGACAAGTTCGGCGCGGGTGAATTGATCCTGCCCTTCGTGCTGCAATCCGCTGAAACGATGAAGAAGACCGTTTCGCATCTTGAAAATTATCTTGAGAAGGTGGAAGGCGTCACCAAGGGAACCGTTGTCATTGCCACCGTCTACGGCGACGTACATGATATTGGCAAGAATCTCGTCAAGACCATTCTCGCCAACAACGGCTACACCGTCATTGACCTCGGCAAGCAGGTCCCTGCTGAAACGATCATCACCGAATCAGTGAAAGCCAATGCCACCGCGATTGGTTTGTCGGCGCTGCTCGTGTCCACCTCCAAGCAGATGCCGCTCATCGTCAACGAAATGCAGCGGCGCGGACACAAAATCCCCATCCTGATCGGCGGCGCAGCCATCAACCGCCGCTTTGGTCGCCGCATCCTCTTCACCGAAGACGGCGAAGCCTACGAGCCGGGCGTCTTCTATTGTAAGGATGCCTTCGAAGGCTTGGAGACAATGGATCAGTTAATCGACCCCAACCGCAAGCCCGCCATGCTCGAAAAACTCCGCAAGGACGCGGACATGGAAATGGGACGCGCGGCAAAAGACGTTGAACGTTCAACGTCAAACGTTCAACGTTCTTCCATCGTCCCTGCGCCGATCGCCGTGCCCGCCAAACT
>JAUXWL010000158.1 GCA_030680155.1 Anaerolineales bacterium | reverse complement strand
GGAGATTCGCTTGGCTCGAAGTCCATCGCCCCGACGACCTTCGTCCACTGCCACGAGATCATCGACCAGGCGCTTCGTCTGCATAACGGCTTTCAACTGGACGATATGAACTCGGCGGTGGATGAAATCTTCAAGGTCGGTCCGGGTAAAAGTTTTCTCAATCAACCTTCCACGTTACGAAACTACAAAAGCGGATATTATGTCAGCGGCGTATATCCGCGCTACAGCATGGAAAAATGGTTGGACGCCGGCGCTCCGCCTGCCCGTCAGGTCTTGCGTGAAAAGACACAGGATTTAATGGCGTCGGCTCCCAAGCCCGATGAATACGATGAATTTATTGTAAAGGGCGAGTCCTTCATCAAAAAATATCAGGCTTGACCCATGTTATACTTTTTTGAAAAACAGGAGATCTTGTGAGGCATACAAGAGTACATTCCATTGTCGGCTGGCTGTCCCTCTTATTTTTCATCCTTGCCTGCGGATTCCCGGCGCGCTCCGGCGCGCCGTCTGTGCCTGAGCCTCAATCATTTGTCTCTCTCGACACCGCAATTGTTGAAACGGCGGCGGCGGCGCAAACTCAAACCGCTGCCATACTGCCTACAGCCACATTAACTCCAACTGTCACATTCACTGCCACCATCACCCCTACGCCGACTCCAACGTTTGTTTTTCTATTACCCACTTTCACGCCTTTTCCAACAGGTACTCCGCCTGGTTCGATTGCGCTGGGGCCGCTCAGCAATGCGACCAGTGGCACGCCTGAAAAAAGCATATTCACTGGACATCCCTGGAGCTGCCGCATCACTGGAAAGCAGCCGGATGACGGCACGGTGTTCAAGCCAGGCACGAGCTTTACCGTCGGCTGGAAGGTGTTCAATACGGGCGATAAAACCTGGACAGTGAATACGATCGATTTTGTGTACACGGGAGGGTATCGCCATGAAGGAACAAAGATCCAGGATTTCCGCACCAATGTCCCTCGCGGCGGGACGGGAACCGTATCAGCGACTTTCGTTGCGCCGAAAGCGCCCGGTGAATACAATTCTTTTTTTACGCTAAAAGTCGGGAACAGGGAGTTTTGCGGAATGCGTATTATTTTTGAGGTTCAAAAATAATCGTCATCTCTTGAACTTCCCCCACAACCCATAGCCTGCGTTCCGTCTTTTTTCACGCCGTTCATGTTGTTCATGGATCTGTTCAACATGGTCGGCTTTTTCCTTGATGGCGGCTTCGAGCCACAACCTGCCTTTTTCCGCGGTGGCATGACTGCCCGCGCCATACGCCCCGGTAGCTGTGTCGTCGTCCCAGGGCGGATTGGCCACGAGAGAGCCGCCTTCGATCCAATCCATATAGTAATCAGGCGTGGCGATGAAATCGGTCTCGTCCACCACGCGTTCCATTTTGCACAGGTCGGGGCGCAGATGCAGCATGTACGCCGTCTCCAACTCGCCGGCGTGGCCCATGCCGCCGATGGGGGATGTGCGGTAGTTGTCCAATGCTTCAGCGCCGATCCTGCCGGAAGTGTGCAGCCAGGCCGTGGCACAGAAGATGCGGCGATGCCGTTCCCCGGCATATTTCACAATGTTGACCAAAAACGACGAGTTGCCGCCATGTCCACTCATGAAGTAGAAGCGGTCAAATCCGCGTGCGGCGAGCACGTCGATCACCGCGAGCCAGAAATCCTCGAAGGCGCATCCGCCGGCGTTCATCGTCGCTGCAAAGGACGAGCGATGCGTGCTGACCCCATACGGCATGACCGGCAAAGCGTAGCTGCGCGTAGTCAATTGAGCGCTAACCGTACCATTTGCGATGGCTTCAATGATGACCGTATCCACTGAGAGGGGGAGGTGATAGCCGTGTTGCTCGGTGTGCCCGATGGGAATGAGAATGACCTTGCCGCGCTCGCTATCGGGCGGGAGAAACGTCTTTGGCGCATCCTGTGATGGATGCGGCTGGCGCAGAATGCAGGGAGAGTATGCGCCGACGAAACTGGATTGCGGGTCAATGCCTTGCGGCGCAAGGCAGTACACCTGTGTGAATCCGTCATCGCGCAGGCTGTCCAGAAGATTGAAAATATATTGCCAGAAATGTTGATCTGGAACTTCCAGCCCGCTGTTGCGCCAGCCGAAGGGAAATGCAGGCAACATGCCAATCTTTTGTGGATGGCTGAGTTGATCTGCGAGCATGTCCATATCGTAGCCTGCGCCAAGCGGCAGGACGAGCGGCGTATCTCTTGGAAGTGTGGCAACCGAATCCCAGGTCAGTGCTTCGTAATTGAAATAATTAACTTTGCGTGTAGCCAATTTATTACCTCTATTTTTTCTTTATCAAATAGGTGCGTTTCAACTAAAAAGCGCAGTTACTTCGCAAATGAGTTGCAAGGTTCAGACCTGACAGGTTTCAGAATGGCGCGTGACGGTCAAACTTCTATGAACACGGCGGATTCCGATCAATCAAAGCCCTTGTGGAAACCTGTCAGGTCTTGGGCAGCGCGAGTTTTCAACTGAAATGCCTGCACTGCGCCGCAGGCACACGTGAAACACACCCTTATCAAATCACTCAAACAGAAAACAGGAAAAATTCGGGCGTGTACTTTATCAATCCGCCCGCCGGCAATGCGTTGAACTTGGTCACCATGAACTCATCATCCACCCCATA
>JAUXWL010000456.1 GCA_030680155.1 Anaerolineales bacterium | reverse complement strand
TTCTCAAAAAACAGGGGTGGAGACCCTAAAGGTTTCCCTCGCTGGCCAAATTATCTTGTCGAACAGCGTATTTTGCCAGCAAAGTACCCAATCTGACAGAAAAACCTTTAGGGTCTGGGAGTTCACCCCAAATTATTGAGATGATACGAGTTTTTCTTCAATAGATCGTCAGCGTTGGCAATAGCCGCTCAGGCAAACTATGGTCAGGCAAATTCCTTTAGCAATCCATACGTGGTGTTGCGTTGCGCCGGAACACGGCCAATGTCGCGGATCAGGCGTTGGAATTCTTCGGGCGGCATGTACTCGCCATAGGGCGTGCCCGCCGAACGGGAGATGGTTTCGTTCATCAATGTACCGCCAAAGTCGTTTGCGCCCGCGCTCAAACATAACTGGGCAAACTTTGGTCCCATTTTGACCCATGAAACCTGAATGTTCGGGATGAAGTTATGCAGCATGATCCGGGCGACGGCGTGCATACGCAGGTCCTCCAGCCCGCTGGGACCAGGACGGGCTTCGCCGTCCAAATAGATCGGCGCATTATAGTGGATGAAGCCCAGCGGCACGAACTCGGTGAAGCCGCCAGTGTCGCGTTGAATATTACGGATAAGCGCCAGATGCGCGGCCCAATGGCGCGGCGAGTCAATGTGACCGTACATGATGGTCGCCGTCGAGCGGATGCCCAACCGGTGCGCAGCGCTGACGATTTCCACCCACTGTTTGGCGCTGAGTTTGTTTTTGGTGAGCCGTTGCCGGATTTCAATATCCAGGATTTCGGCGGCAGTGCCGGGAATGCTGCCGAGACCGGCGTCTTTGAGCATCTTCAGAAAATCGGCAATGTTCAACCCAGTGCGCTGTGAACCGTACAGGATTTCAAACGGCGAGAAGGCGTGGATGTGTATTTCGGGCACGCGGGCTTTAATGGCGAGAATCAGGTCACGGTAATGATAGCCATCCATCTTCGGGTGCAATCCGCCCTGCATACAGACCTCGGTCGCCCCCGCGCGCCAGGCCTCCTCAGCCCGGTCGGCCACAGCGTCGAGCGAAATCCACTCGGCCTCGGGGTCGTCAATGTGCCTGGCAAAAGCACAGAAGCGGCAACCGGAATAGCAGATATTGGTGAAGTTGATATTACGGACAGTCACATAAGTGACGATGTCGCCCACAGCCCGGCGGCGAAGTTCATCGGCGACCAGCATCAGCCCGAACAGTTCGCGCCCCGTGACACCAAAGAGCGTCACTCCCTCCTCTATCGTGATTTCCCGCTCTTCCAGCGCGCGGACGAGAATATGCGCCACGTCCGGGCGGAGGCCGGAGAGTAAACTTTCAAGGGTGCCATTGTCACTTACCATCGTGTCTCCTCATGTTTAACTAATCCTTCGGTATCAATCCACATCGCTACACGCGAACGCAGGTCTTCAGCAAGCCAGCGCGCCGAGTCGCGAGTATATTCCGGGTAAATCGCCAGCCGTTCACGCAGTGTATAACCCCGCTCGCTAGTAACGTGGCGCAGTTCAGCAATTTTTGGCCAGACAGCCTCGGGGTTGATGTGGTCGGGCGTGATGGGTGAAATGCCGCCCCAATCGTTGATCCCGGCTTCCAAATACCGGCCATATTCACCGGGAGTCAAATTGGGCGGAGCCTGGATGTTCATCTCGCCGCCGAGTACCAGCCGCGCGACCGCCAGCGTACGGAGCATTTCATTTGTATCAGGTTCGTTGTATCCCGCCATGCGTGTACTGGGTTTCGCGCGAAAATTCTGTACGATGACCTCCTGAATGTGACCGTACTCAGCCTGAATATCCCGGATGGCAAGCAGTGCATCGACGCGCTCGGCGCGGTTCTCACCGATTCCGATGAGAATGCCGGTAGTGAAAGGCACGGCCAGTTTACCGGCGGCGCGCAAGGTTGCCAGTCGTACGGCGGGAATTTTATCGGGACAGCCAAAATGCGCCTGATCGCGCTGGGTCAGACGGTCACTCACATTCTCCAGCATCATCCCCATGCTCACATTCACATCACGCAGTTCGGCTATCTCCTCTCGTGAGAGCGTACCCGGATTAGCATGCGGCAGTAAATTTGTTTGCGTGAGGACCATCTCACACATAGCGCGCAGGTAGGCTGTCATGGTGGGATAGCCCAGATACCGAAGATGTTCGCGCGCCAACGAATGTTGCAACTCGGGGCGTTCGCCAAGACTGAACAGGGCCTCTTTGCAACCCACGCGTTGACCAGCCTCGGCAATGGCGAGCACTTCGTCGGGGGTAAGTGTGCGGGCGGCAGGGTTACCGGGAGATTTGACGAAGGTGCAGTAGCCGCACTTGTCACGGCAGAGCGTGGTCAGCGGGATGAACACCTTGCGCGAGTAAGTAACAGTGTGTGGTTTATAACGCTCACGCAGGGTTTTGGCGGCAACACACAACGCAGGGAGTTCGGTGTTGTCTGCCTCAATCAGCACATGCGCTTCGGCATGTGAGAGTGGTTCGCCAACAAGGACACGATCAAGCGTTTCTTGAAGAGCAGGGTGGAATGATATGATAGATGATCTCACTTGTTAGACCCTTATCACTGATTGGGATTGTTCAAAGATACCAGCGCTGCACCGGCGGGATACAACCAAACCTCGGCTATTCCTGCGGCGGCCAGGCGATATGGCCATAGAGGGCGCAATGCTGTGCCGAGTAATTTGCACAACATTGCTTGTAACACGCCGCCATGGGAAACTGCCACCACCGTCTCGCCCGTGTGAGAAAGAGTGACCTCGTTCACCCAACGCAATGCACGCTCGGCTATGGCAGGCAGGGACTCGCCACCGGGCGGCGCGGCCACTTTGCCAGACTGCCAGTCGGCCCACAGAGCAGGGTCCGACTCGGCCACATCTTCCGGTTGGCGACCTTCCCATTCGCCGAAATCCTGTTCCTGCAATTCAATCCGTCTCAGGAAAGTAACGCCCAATTGAGCAGCGACGCGAAGCGTATCGGCAGTCTGGCAGGCACGCCGGGCAGGACTGACATAGCCCATGACGATGTTCTTGTCCCGCAACCGTTCTGCCAACATCTGAACCTGTCGAACTCCGGCCTCGTTCAATGGCGGGTCGGAACGGCCGCAAAAACGGCCTTCTTGGCTCCAATTCGTTTCGCCGTGGCGGACGAGCAGGAGTCGCAGAGTCGGTTCGGTGTTCATCCAGTGACTATCATCTGCAACAGATTTGCCATCTCAATAGCCGCCATTGCCGCCTCCGCGCCTTTGTTCCCAGCTTTCGTCCCCGCGCGTTCGACGGCTTGCTCAATGTTCTCGGTCAGCGGCAGACAGATCAATCCCCGCCCTTCACGAGCCATGAAGTTGATGGCCTCGGGCGTGGCAAATTCGGCGGCAATGACCAGGTCGCCTTCGTTCTCGCGGTCCTCGGCGTCAACAATGATCACAAACTTCCCAGCGCGAAAGTCAGCCAGCGCATCTTCAATTTTGGCGAGCGCCATTGTTCACCTCCCCGATAAATTTCTCGACGTACTTGCCGAGTACATCCACTTCCAGATTGACACGGCTGCCCAGCGGCTTGTGCGGCAGGATGATGTGCTGTTGGGTGTAAGCCACGAGCATAAACGTAAACGCATCGGGAAACACTTCCACTACCGTAAGGCTCACGCCGTCCACGGCGATATAACCTTTGGGGACAATGTAGCGTAACAGGTCGGGTGCGGACTCGATGGTTACCCATAGCGAATCACCTTCGGGACGGAAGGCTCGCACCACACCAGTGCCGTCCACGTGTCCCTGCACAAAATGGCCATCCACGCGCCCGTTTGCCACAAGGGAACGTTCAAGGTTCACTTCATCATTGGCGCGCAAATCACCGAGGTTGGTACGCCGCAAAGTTTCCGGCGACAGTCCAACGGTGAATGTATCCTCTACGATTCCTGTAAACATAGTTTTTCCTCCGCGTACTCGACATCGGCTTGAATCCACAGATCTTGTCCTGCTTGTGCCTGTAACCCTGATGATCCGGCCGAAGAATTGTTATCCAACATTTCAACTTGCAAATGGCGCAGGCGAATCGCTTGCGCTAATGTCTTGATCCCTAATCCGCCCACCGGTCCCGGCGCGTCCCGGCCTCCAATGACAAGAGGGGCGATAAAGGCCCACACTCGATCCACTAAATTCTCAGCAAAGAACGCGCCAAGCAATTCACTCCCACCTTCAACCAACAGCGTGAGTATTCCGCACTGCCCGATTTCATCCAGCAGTGCCGAAAGGCTGACGCGGCCTTGTGAGTCGGCGGGGAGCGTCCAAATTTCCACGCCGCGCGCCGCGAGTTCCACACAATGAGCAGGGGAAACGGCGGCGGTTGTCGCCAGCACGGTATGACCGGGCAGGTTCGGATCAAAGACACGGGCTGAAAGCGGCACGCGCCCCCGGCTGTCGGTGACAATGCGAAGGGGATGGCGAACATCGGCCGGACTCTCATCGCCGGCTCCTCTTCCTATAAAGAAGAGGGGCGATGGGCGAGTGGTCAATTGCGGGTCGTCAGCAGTCACTGTCCCCGCGCCGACAATGATTGCATCAGTAACATTTCGCAAAGCATGTACGCGTTGGCGGGAATTTTCATTCGTGATCCAGCGCGAGTCGCCGGTGCGGGTGGCGATCTTCCCGTCCATGCTCATGGCAAACTTGGCCGTGACGAAAGGCCGTCTCGTTGTCACATGCTTGAAGAAAGGCTGGTTGAGTTCGCGCGCTTCTTCTTCACATGGACCGCGATGAACCGTGATCCCGGCGGTTTCGAGTAGGGCGTGACCTTTCCCATTTACATGCGGATTGGGATCACCGATAGCGTAATACACCTCTGCTATTCCGGCGGCGATGAGCGCGTCGGTGCAAGGAGGCGTGCGTCCATGATGTGCGCATGGTTCAAGCGTAACGTACATGGTCGCGCCGTGCGCCAATTCACCAGCGGCAAGCAAGGCTTCGATCTCGGCGTGCGGTTTACCGGCCTGGTGGTGGTACCCCTCCCCAATGACGCGTCCGTCTTTGACGATGACCGCACCGACCATTGGATTGGGACTGGTGCGGCCCTCGGCCTGCCGGGCAAGCGCCAGTGCGCGGCGCATATAAATGATGTGCGTGGAAGTGTCCATAGGCAACAAAAAACCTCGAAGAGGGTAGGGATGATCGGCTCAATCACCGTTTCTTCGGGGCAGGGATGAATGTAAACTGGCGGATGGCCAAACGGCTCCACCAGCATAAAAGCGCCCCGAACAAAAATCTGTTTGGGGCGCTGAAAATACCAACATACACAAGCGTCTTAGAGTACTTGACTCCGACGCGCGCGCTGTTGCAAACCTTCTTTCAATCCCGACTATACGGTCGGCCCCGGAGTTACACCGGATCATGCTTGTATGGCAACTCGCTCGTGGGCTTTACCACCGATCGGGAATTGTTTCGCATTGTAATACGAAACTCACCCGGCCCCGAAGGTTTTGATATTCAATTAGGTTGATTATACTGCCAAAACTTAATTCCCCCTTTTAGGTTGTTTGGGCAGGGTGTACTAAAAGTTTGTAGATGAGTTTGCTCCCTTCGCCTTACCCATATCTGGGCATACATACCCATGTCTGGGCATACATACCCAGATATGGGCATACATCCTCGGCGAAGGATTTACTCACCAAGCGCCGCCGGGGGCGGCGGCTTTGAGCGATTTTCTAACAAACTTTGAGCGCTCCCGCTATTGTCCTGTTTCCCCAATCGTCGTTTTTAGGGAGCGTAAATTATTAACTTCCCTCATGTCGTCCCCTTTGGGGAACGACATTGTTTGGATACGGGGTGAGGGAACTTATATTTTTACAAACCCTTAGCCTCAAGGCGGTAACTTGAGTTAATTAATCAGTTCATTGGGCGATAGCGCCCTTTTAACAGCTTCGACAATCTGTTGATCCGCATCTGCCGGAACCACAGCAATCAATTTGTGACGGTCAGTTTGCCTTGATATTTCATCTGCCAGACGCCCGGTGCGCCTCAACGCAATGACGGGACGTTCCTGCGCCAAACTCAATTCGATATCCTTTTTGGAAACTTCGCCGCCGTTGATCAAGATCGTCACAGACGTATGACCCTTCGACAGGATGGTTGCGGCATCAACGATCCACGGAGATTCGTCTCCAAACTGGCTGCCAGGCACAAGAACAAAATGGGTGTAATGCGGCTCCAACTGCCAACGCTGTTTTCCCCACCACAAAAACTTTTCATTTCGCGGGCCGCCGGGCCAGGCTGTCAACTCTTCAGGCGCGATCCCTATTAGGGGGAATTGATAAGCGTTCCGCCAACGCATCTTCCCGATCTCAGCCATCACTCCTACATCGGTTCCACCGCAGATTACGAGAGCATTCATATCCTCCGCAATGGCAGCAATCGTGTGGATGGCCTTTAAGGTCACGGCCGCCTGTTGTTTCTCGATCTCTCCGCCGATCAGGACGATGACTGGACGAGTACCATCCAACTTCAATTCGGAGATTGCCAGCGCCAGGTCCGAACGTTTTTCAGGAAAAACACAGAGCGACTGCTGGTTTGGGAATTGGATCTCTTGAATACGCATCATTATCCTTCTTTCGCATGGTCCCGTTTCCCGGGCTGATCATTCGCCTGAAGCAGTTAACGCCACAGCCAATGAATTCTTGACGACAATACTTTCGCTTGCTGTGGAAGCCCGACATAATTTGCCACGCACAAACATGATCGGATATACCAAAAATGTAAGCAAGTCCATTGCCATAAAGAACAAATACAGTTTCATTGTCATTTTTCCTCACAATCCTAAAGAACAACACATATTAACCAATCAAACGACTACCTGCCTTTTTTCTTTTTTTGATTCGACCCGGTTGCGGGTTTCGCGCCGCCCAGGTTGGGATTAACCCCTTTGTCTTTTACAATCAACTGCGCCAATTTATCACCCGGCTGCGCCTTGGAAGACAGGTTGTTATTTTCCCTGGGCAATCCGTTTGATTTTTTTGGCTTGCGTTTACTGACACCTTTACGTCCCATTGTTTCTCCTTTTTTGAAATTGTTCCAATCATTGAAGCTATCCGACTGACGTGTCAAGCATATCCTTGATGCGTTTAACTTTCTGTCGGTTAACTTCATGCTCCATCACCCGTTTGGTGAATTCGTCTTCATCGATGATCACAATATCCGGCGGGTTTTGGGCGGAGAGCAGCAGGGCGGCATCGTCCCTGAGTTTGATATCGTCAAACACCTTCAGGAGCGCTCCTGCAACCTGACGCACAAACCTTTTATCGTCCGTTATGGCGGCAGCCACAGGCGGAGTTGGGCTAGGTTGCGGATTATCACGATAAACAACCCTGACCAAAAGCCTGCCGTTATCCACGAAGGGATAATCAATGTGTGTCGGTAATTCACCAACACTGCCGCGATCCAGGATGAAGGCGTAGCGGAGTCCATCACTATTACAGGAGACCACCTGCACCTGAAGTTCGTTCGCCAGGTCATGCAACAAGCGCGGGTCAAAGTAATTATTGAAGGGAATCGTTGTGTGGGTGGCAATATAGCTGTTATTGAGTATGCCAAATAGCACGACCATGCCAGTATCTGGATCCTGCGATAACCGCCAGCGCTTGAAGCGCGGCACCAAGCCCCATTTTTTCAGAACAGCCGCCACCTGAGTCTTGATGCGTCTTGTCTTCTGATCGAAAAGGCGTGGATCAATCACCTGCGTCATCATCTTTTTCTTCCTCGTCACTGCGCAGCAACTCATCTTTTACTTCATCAAGCCACTGATGCACCTGATCGTCGGGTGTCGTAACCTGATAGCCGCTATCGACAACATCACTTTCGATATAGGGCAGGCGATCATCATGTCGATGCGGCCTGACTTCCGCCAAAGGCAATCGCTCAACGGGGTTTTCAAGAATGCGCTGATTCGACTGTTGAATACTTAGCCAGCGCCTAAACCCCCAGAGCGTCAGACTCGCCAACGCCACAAGGAAGATCGGAAAACACCACGTCCACAGGAACGCAATCGGTCCCTGTCTTTCTTCTTCGCGTTGGCGTTCCTGATCGGCATACCATTGTGAGGTTGCGGCAGCGGACTGGGTTTGGGTGGCGATGTTGTCGGCAACAGCGGTCTGAGTACCGGCAGCAAGGTTGTCTCGGCCTTGTTGAGCCAACACGGCTTCTGCGCTTGTGGTTGCCATATTTGCCATCTGCGTCTGTTGGATCGCATCCTGAGTCTGCGCGGCATATTGCGTTGCCCCAGCGGAGTTCAGAGTTGCCTGTGCGTTAGCGCGCACGATTTCAGCGGTTCCTGCTATTTGAGCCGCGACGATGTTGGCATTGTTTTGACTCTGGGTTTGGGCCGCGCTCAGTGTTGCGTTGGCTGAATTCACGGTTGCCTGCGCATTGGCGCGCACGATTTCGGCGGTGGCTGCCCCCTGATTATCGGCGCTGATTTTTTGCTGGGTTAATGCGGCTGCCAGCGTTGCCTGGGCACACGCCTCACAAGGTTCGCCGATTTGCGTTGCCATAGGGAACAACCCTTCCCCTTCTGTAGATGGAGTCACTGTCATACCATCACAGGCAGTAAGGGTTAGCAAAAAAAGCGCCAATAATCCGCTTACAGTAATATGCAGATTGTGGCGCATCACATTCATATTAATTTTCCAATCCAGCAAATCCGAGAGACTGCCAGATCAACTGCCGGGAACCTATACAGCATCTTTCAATGCTTTGAGAAGCCTGACTTTGATCACTTTGTGCGCCGCCTTCGCCTTATAGGTCATCGGCTCCTTGGTAAATGGGTTGACGCCTTCGTGCTGGTTTGTAGCAGGTTTTTCAACGACGTTCAGCTTAAGCAATCCGGGGATAAGAACCTCACCCGGTCCCTGCTTACCGAGTTGCTGGGCAACCATCGTGTTGATCGTATCGAGCGCCGACATAGTCTGCTGCTTACTGAGTCCGCTTTTCTCAGCCAGAGCGTCCACGAACTGGGATTTGCTCATTTTTTTGTTAGGCATTTCAAATTTCCTTTTTTATCGGCCGGTTTCTTAATGAATATTTTTTACCTTACTTCCGCTTGCAGTATTACAGCAGATTAATGAGCGTTTTATCGGAAGTAGCCAATCAAGAACAGTACTACTAAAATTAGAACAATAGTGTATACCATTGAAATCTCCTTTCCTGTATTGTTGATTAAGAGGGTGTGCAAGCAAACCATGTCAGGCAATTTGCTCCCTGCGCCGTCCCCGGCGCAGGGTTTCCCTCGCAAAACGCCGCCGAGGATGTATGCCCAGATATGGGTACGGCGGCTTGAGCGACTGCCGCTGACAACCTTTGCGTACACACTTAAGAGGCTGCCAAGCAGCCTCTCTTATTTACAATGAGGCACCGCCCTAGATGACTCCCAACAGATTCAAAACAATCAGGATGACCGCGATGACGAGCAGCGTGTGGATGATGTTGCCCGAACGGGGGAACCCTGAAAAGACATTCGGTCCAAAATATCCAAGCAGCCATAGTACAAGCAGTATGATGATGATCCAGGTAAGCATGAGATTTCTCCTTATATTTGATTTGTCTTACAAGTTCATCATACAAGCAATACTCCCCAGCCGCATCCATCGGCTGGGGAATTTTGTTCTCCGCCACTTGGGGGAGATTGGGATGCGTCCAATCGCTTCCAAAACAGCGTAGTTTTACTTGTGCATATTGCCTGGGGATTCAGATGCGCTCTTTTTGAATTCGACATAGGCAACGCTTAAGTAAGCGCCAAAAAGGAAGATTAATCCACTCAGATATGCCCAGGCAAGAAAGGCGATAATGGCTGCCACCGAACCATAAACCATATTCGATACGGAAATATAGGTGGAAATAAAAAATAGGAAAGCATGCTTGGCCAATTCCCATAGGACACCAGCCCCAACCGCGCCGATCCATACCTCACGCCAGGAGGAAAGCCCATGCGGGAGCAGCATGTAAAGGACCATAAACAGGGCAATATCAAGCAGGATGGCAAGCACAGTACTGCCCTGACCTTCCAGCGACATGACCGCATCAGGCAAAAAGGGGCGAAAATGGGAGAACATGCTGCCAGCAAATGACGCCAGAAAAAGCGCCGGACCGACAAAGATCAGAACAAATAGTATCGCCACGCCACGCCGTTTCCAGAAAGCGCGGCGCTGTTTAAGTCCCCAAATTTGATTCAGCGCATGGGTGAAGGTATAGAAAATTGTGGAAGCTGACCAGACCAACCCAACCAAAGCGATGCTGGTGACTGGCCCACGCGATTCGATAATATCATCGATATTTTTACCCAATAACTGGCTTATGGCTGGCGCAACAAACTCCAGCCTTTGAATAATGAACTGACGGTCCATTGACGGTCCAAGGCTGAAACTTGCAATGGCAATGCTGAGCAGGGTGATGGGGAAGATCGAGAAGAGGGAAAAGTAGGCAATCGCTGCCGCGGTGATGGCTGTATCAGGTTTGAGGGTTTCCTTTACAGCATCCATTAACATCCATGCCCAACCGCGTGTCAGTTCATTGAACCTTTCAACACCGCGGATGCTTTGTTGTTTCAATTGAGCAATATATTTAACTACTTTGGATGAAATCATTTGGGTGTGTTTCACGTGTGCCTCCCGAAGGACACACCGTACTTGCGTTCGGTGCAAGTGTCGGGACGATGTGCGGCACTGCGTCTTCGCGCAGTCCGCTACGCGCGGCAGTGCAGGCATTTGAGTTGAAAAGATCAGAATT
>JAUXWL010000124.1 GCA_030680155.1 Anaerolineales bacterium | reverse complement strand
TATTCCGTTGTGCGCTCGATAATGGGAGTTTGTGAATTGTCAGATTGATTAATCATGGGGTACCAGTTTGGAGGCGAACACATGCCATCCATTAAAACAACAGGGACGGATTATAGTACAAATCCAATTTCTAGGAAGGCTTGGGGTCTTTAGGCTGGAGGAGGGGGATCTGTAAATAGAAGGTGCTGCCTTTGCCAACGGCGCTTTCCACCCAGACACGTCCGCCATGATTGGCGGCAATTGAATTGACAATGGCAAGTCCCAGCCCGGAGCCTGCCTGGGCGCGGGTTTCACGCTGTTTTCCGCGATAGAACTTCTCGAACAGGTGCGGCAGGTCGTCGGGGGCAATGCCATAACCTGAATCTGTGATCGAGAAGATCAGGAAGCCCGTATGCGTCTGCGTACGGATGATCACGCGCCCATCCTCCGGCGTGTATTTGATGGCATTTTCCACGAGGTTGTAGACGGCCTGATGCAAAAGCGCCTGGTCGGCCTCGACAGCATGAGGCATATCTTTGGAGAGTTCCACATCGAGTGCAATGTTCTTCTGCGCAGCCTGCAATTGCAGGGCGTTTGTCGCGCGTTCGATGATATCCAACACGGTGACTTGCTCCACCTGCAAACCGACGCCGATCTCGATGCGCCCAAGGTCGAGCAGGTTATTGACAAGGCGGGACATATTCTCCACGCCTGAGACGATCTTCTTTACATAACCATGCTGTTGTTCGTTCAGTTCGCCGACCGTGTCCAGCATGGTGGCATAGCCGCGCATCAGGGTAAGCGGGGAACGCAGGTCGTGGCTGACGGTTGCCACAAATTCCGACTTCATCGAATCCAGCTCCTTGAAGTGGGTCACATCGCGCATGATGCAGACGCGCCCGATCTGCCGTCCCTCCACCATCACGGAGGAAGCGGTTGCAAGGTATGTGCGTTTATCTGCCAGCACGATCTCGGTGGATTTTTTATCGGAAGTGGCGCCTTGCAGCAAATTTAACAGCGGTTTGAGTTTGATGACCTTCTCGGTTTCCATGCCGCTGCGAGATTCGTCCACACCCTGCCCCAGCGCAGAGACTGCCGCGAGATTGGCCAGCAGCAAGCGGTTGCGGTGATCCGTCACGAGGACAGGGTCCGGGGTCGAGTTGATGATCGCTTCCAGTTGTCTGCGGGAGGCTTCCACAGTCAAATACAGATGCGCGTTCGCCACTGCCAGCGCCGCCTGACCTGCCAGTGTCGTCACGAAGCGCACATCCGAATCGGAGAATTTGCGCGGCTGTTCATAGCCCGCCCACACCACACCGTAATAACGATTTTCATGGCGCAAGGCCACCGCCAGCAATGCCAGCGGCTGGGAGCGCGATGGTTCAAGATTCAGTTCACGCGAACGCGTCAGGTTGTGAAGCACGAGTTTTTCCTGACTCTGCGCGAGGTCGAGTATCTGGTCATCGAGATGGGCATACGCATCCTGAGCTTCGCCCAACGCAAAACGGGACGGCAGTTCAACGAACGTATCGGGGAGGATGCTCGGAGACAGCGCCACGCGGACAGAGTTAGCCCCGGTGGAAAGGATCGCCTCCAGCACCGGCTTGACCGCATCCTGCATCTCCAGGCTGGATGCCACACCCTGGCTGACCTCCAGGAGACGGTTGATCTCCCCCAGCCGCGCCTGCAGACTGGAACGCATCTGCTCGAAGGCGCGCCGCAACTGGGCAACCTCATCCTCGCCTGTCACTTGTAAGGGATGGTCGAGCGTGCCCTGCGCGATGCGATTGGCTTCCGCCGCCAAACTTTGCAGTGACCCGGTCACCACCTGCAGACCCAGACGCAGCGTCACCAGCGCGATCAGCGCCAGCACGATAATCATCAACGACAACGGCATGGCGATTTCCAGCGCCAGTTGCTGCGCCTGCTGAGCAGGGACGGTCAACACAACCGCCCACGGACGCCCAATAACGGGCTGGTAATACACCACCTGCCGTGTACCGTCGGGCGCGGTGGCATCATCGAAGAACGGCTGATTGCTGGGTTCGCCGGAATAGGTGGTGAGCGCCTGTTCGGAGTCTGAATGATAGATCACCCGGCCGTCCTCATTCAACAACATGCCCGTGCCGCCGAGGTCGCGCATATTGTTCAGACTCTCGACCAACGGCAGGGTCAGCGGATTCGCCTCAAGCGTAGTGCGCCCGATCAGCACACGTTGTACCTGTCCTGTAAAATCCACAATGGCAACCAAAAAGGAAACATACGAAGTTTCGCCCACCGAAACGGGCGGAATGGAATAGATTTGGGTCAGCACGCCATTGGTCGCCAGTATGATGCCTGTGTCTTCATCCCGATGAAGTTTGAATGGAATCACACTGGTTTCGGGGTAGATGGCCAGCACATTTCTGGTATTGGCATCCATCACGATGAACTGGTCGAAGTATGGCACGGTCTGCATGCGCGTGCCGATCACGGATTTCAACTCGTCGCCGCTGGAATCGAGCAGGCGCGGGTCGGACGCCAGTTGCACTGCCAGATTTTGCCCGGTCTCAAGGAAAAACGGCACACTTTGCGCCGCCGACTCGCCCGTGCTGGAAAGGCGGTCTTCCAACATTTCACGCGCGGCGCGCCCCGCCACCACCCAGTCACCAACCAGCAAAGTGAGAAGCAGCAACGAAATGAAGGTCCCAACGGCAAAAATAAAACGCGATTCAAGGCTCTTCTCACCGGGCGAGGGCTGCAAGGGCTGCCTGCCGCCCCACACACGCGGGAACGTCATTGAAATGATCTGCGCCACGATCCCGCCGATGAGCATCTCGCCGCCAAAGGCAAGCGTCACGATGCCGGCATTGCTGATGGCAAAATCCAGCCGGGCAGTGGCAGGCGCGGAAATGCCCACACCCCACTGCGTAAACATCGCGCTCAAAATATAGAAAAAGGTATGGACGGGAATTAATAGCAGTGCGCCCACCAAAGGCTGGCGCAATAATTTATAGGCAGGCGTGCGGTATCGCTGGCGGGCGCTAATCGAAAACCAGGCCCCCAAAAACGCCGCTTCGAGAATTGTGAAAAGCGAGTAACTATCCCATGCGCCGCGCAGCAGCCCGGCAAACGCCCCCAGGAACGCAGCGCCGATGGGTCCGAGCAAGCCGCCGCCCAACAACCAGGGAATGGCGGAAAAAACCATCAGAGCGGAACCCGGCGCATCGGCGGGCAACCCAGGCAAAGGTCGAATGGAAGCGGCTGTTAGTCGAATCCCCACGAACAGGGTGGTGAGCGGAATCAGGATAAAAAGGAAAAAGAAAAGTCCCCACTCGCGTCCCGCCCAGGCAGGCTGGTAGGCACGCCACTGAAACAACAAATACACGAGAACCCCCAACAGGGTTACCCACACGAACCATCCTGCAAGGGTGGGCGGGGCTGGAAACGGAATGCCTGCCAGGAGCGTGAAGATAAAATCCATTTTTATGAATTATAGCCCTAAATCTGTCCCTCAAGAATTTACAAGATTGTAGGATGTAGATGAGTGCGCCGCACTCTATTATCAGGAATATTCGCCGCGATAGTTTTCGGGAAGCAAACCGGCCAGCGCCGCCATGATCTGACGTGTACCCTGCTCCACCGCCTCCTGCCTGTCATTCCCCCCGCTTCGCCCCGGACCTTCAACCTGCTCCCCCAACTGGAACATTTTCCCCACCCGCACATGGACTGGCGCGCGGCGGAGCCGCTTCATGTGTCCGTACACAAGTTCATTCTCCGTGCCCGTGACAACGATCGGCAGCACGGGCGCGCCCGATTTATACGCCAGAAACGCCGCGCCGCCGCTGCCCTCTTCCAACGCGCCCGTGACGGAATACCTGCCCTCCGGCGCAATAATGATTACCCGTCCCTCCGCCAGTCCGTCCAGCGCAGCCCGCAAGGCGCGGATGTCGGGGCGTCCGCGGTGCAGCCAGATGACGCCGTACCAGTGCATCAACTTTCCGAGAATGGGGAAATCATACAGTTCGATCTTGCCAAGCGCATCCGGCGGAACTGGCATCGCAGCGACCACGGCGGGAGCATCCGCATCACCGAGGTGATTGATGACCACCAGCAACGGTCCCGCTTTGGGGAAATTTTCCATCCCAGCCACTGTCACTTTCAGGCAGAGTTTGGCAACAAGTTTTACCAGTCCATGCGAGAAGGCGCGGAAGAGACGGCGCGCGTGTGTCAGTTTTGGCAGCCGCACCAGTTCCGGCTTCCATACTTTCGCTACGGGTTTCGGGGGATGGGTTGGCATGATTGTGTTTTGCGGGGAGGGTTCCCAACATCTGTCGGGCTAAAAGCCCGACCTACCTGCACAACTTCATCACCTGCTCGAAGACCTGCCCGGCATCCAGCTTGTCCGAGTCGATGATGATCGCATCGTCCGCGGGGCGCAGGGGAGCGACTGCGCGAGTGGAGTCAAGACGGTCGCGTTCGATCATCTTCTTCAGGATCTCATCATAATTTGACTGCTCACCGCGCGCGATAATTTCATCATAACGACGTTTGGCGCGTTCCTCAGCGCTGGCATCCAGATAGATCTTCAAGTCGGCATCCGGCAGGACGACCGTACCAATATCCCTGCCAACCATGACCACCTTGCCGCGCAAGCCGATGCGTCGCTGCTGTTCAGACAATGCCTGCCGCACTCCCGCATACGCAGAGACGACCGAGACATTGGCGTCCACATCGCCGCCGCGCATTTCCCAGGTGACATCCTTTTCGCCAATGACCACATCACAGGCGCGACCATCTTTTACAGAGGGCGGACAGATATCAATCTGCACACTTTGCGCCAAGTGAGTGATCGCGCTCTCATCGCGCAAGTCCATGTCGCGGTGCAGCGCCACGTAGGTGACGGCGCGATACATAATGCCCGTATCAAAAAAGAGAAAGCCGAGGGTTTCAGCCAGCTTGTGCCCAAGCGTGGATTTTCCCGATGCGGCAGGACCGTCAAGTGCGATGATGGAGGGGGGGGTTGTTTTTGTCATTTATAGTATCCAAATTCCGTACTGCAACAACTTGTCCCCATAGGGGATTTATGGTGTGCATGCAAAGGTTGTCAGCGGCAGTCGCTCAAGCCGCCGTCCTCGGCGGCGTTTTGCGAGGGAAATCCTGCGCCGGGGATGTATGCCCAGATATGGGTATGTATGCCCAGAATGGGTACGGCGCAGGGAGCAAGTCACCTGACATGGTTTGCATGCACACGATTTATGTTGCTTTGCTCCACAAGATAAACCCTTCGATCCACTCAGGGCAGGTCTTGTGGTACTGCATAGGGTAAATTATTTACCCAAAAAGAGATCATCGCGCGCCCAGAGGATGATGGTTTCACCTGCCTGCGGCATTTCACGCAGGACGACCCAGCGCATCCACGCAGCGGGGGCGGCAGAATTCCATGCAGGGCTTTGCCGCCAGGCGAAATCCTGTCCGCGATAGCCCGCGACGAGAGCAGGGTTCATTTCAAAGGCGGTAATCACAAAACGCGGCGAACTGGCAACATCCAGTGAGGCGACCACTTCCACGGGATGCCTGCGCAATGCCCATTCCAGGGAAGGGATGTCCAACCCAACGATGACCACTTCGGCAGAGAAATCGTCTCCCATACCGTATTCTGAAATTTCGCGCACCGTGGCTTGCAGTAAATTCGCCTGTGCCGGCGTGGACGGAAGCCACCACAGTTCGGGTGAGTTCAGTCCGCGCAAACCCGCCGAACCGAGCGCGCCGCTAAAGCCAAGAAGCCCAAGCGCGATCACCATACCCCAGACGCCGCCAAACTGTGACGTGCGAATGGACCATCCCGCCGCGACGAGCAGCAGGCTCAACACCAGCAAGACCAGCGAACCGATCAACAACCATAAACGCAGGACATATTCACTCGTATCCGCAGGGATCCAGACCATGCCTGAAAAACCCATCCATGCGAAAAGCCAGATGAAGACGGTGAGGAAGCTGACGCCTGCCACCTCGCTTCTTTCTTCGGGATAGATGTTGAAGCAGCGGGACAGTTCCAACGCTGCCAGAGCGCCCAACGGAATCAACACCCAGGCAAGGTCTCCCATTTGGCGGGAGGGCAGGAAGATGGCCAGCAGCAAAGAGACGAGCAGCCATACGCTGAGGAAGATGATGCGCTGAATGTTGCGAATCCATCCGCGGATGATGGCAATGAGCGCGAGTAAAAATGCAAGCGGTTGATAGACAAGAATCGAAAGGAACAGCCTGCCCGCAGTGACATCGGAAGTCTTTGCCCACGTTGTGATGAAAGCAGGGATGGAGGCGAAGGCGGCACTGAGTCCATTGGGGGCGATGAAGAAGAGCGTGCCAATGGTTAGGAAGGTGATGAAAAACGTTGGCAGGTTGAAGGTTGTAAAGTTGAAAGCGAAAGGCTTTGAACGGATGAATGCCTGAAGGATCGCCCAGGTAATGCCGAGACCAAGCAAGCCGAGCCAGATGGAAGGTCCGCTGAGGAGGGCGAGGGCGGCGAAAGCAGATGCAAGGGCGGGCTTATTTTTGTTGAGGAAGCCAAAGGTGAAGACTAAAAATGCAATTGCGAAAATCGGGCTGGCGGCTTGGCGGGAGATGGCAACCATGCCCGGGTCGAGGGCAATAAAGAAGGCGAGGAGCAGGCTCGGGCGGGGTTTGAGGCGGTCGTCAAACAGGAGCGGGGCGAGGACGAGCAGGCTTCCGATCAGGGCGGGCAGCAGTCGCGCGAGGAAATTTGTCCCGCCGCTGTAGAGGAAGAACAGCACCGAGGTGGTGAGGATGTAAAAGGGATGCGGTGCGAGGGCGGGGCTTTCGCCTTGCGCAATGCGCAGGGCTTGCAGGGCAGGCGCGGCTTCGGCGTCGGCGAGGGGCATGCCGCCGAGTTGGATGAAGCGCAGGGCGATGGCAATCAAAAAAGCCAGCAGGTACAGCAGGCTTTCGTATTTGAAACGGCGGTAGGTCATGGGGGCTATTGTATCAAAGATGGACGGTGGACCGTAGACGGTGGACAGTGGGAAGTAGTTTTACGGTCCACCGTCTACGGTCTATTTCGGCGCTTCATAAATCACCACGTTCCCTTCCTGGAAGATGGGTGTGAGGAAGGGACTGAACTTCGCTTCGTTGATGGTCAGGGAGAGGCGTTCGAGTGTTCCGATGTAGAAGTAACGGATGTCGTACTTGCGAGGGACAGCGGCTGAAGCCTGGATCGCCGACGGTTTTGCGATATACCCCTCTTCATCCAGTTGCAGAATTAGCCGTTCTTCAACCGCTCCACAAACTCCCTTGCCGTGATAATTGGAATATCCCGAAAATTTTTCAATTCCAGCAAATGCCCGTCCCCGCTGACAATTAAATTTGCCCGCCCGGACAGCGCCGCATCGAGAAACTTATCATCCGATGGGTCGTCAACAACAGCCTGAACCTGTTCCAGGGGGATGACAAATTCCGCCCTGTCAAGCAGGAGCGCGGAAAAGTCCTCGATTTCCGCACGTTCGATTTTGAATTTGGGACGGTTCAGAACTGCAAGATATTCTTCAACAATGACATCGCTGACGACCAGGGTAAACTTCCCCGACTTCCATGCAACGATAATCGCCTCCAGCGAACCGCCGAGATACCCTGAGACAATGATGTTCGTGTCAATGACAACGCGCATTATTTGCCTTCACGCACCGCGCGGATTTCCGCTTCAATATCTTCCTGTGTGATGTTCAATTCCTTTATGCGCGCGCGTACCCGCTCCCACGACGCGTCGAAGCGTTTCTCGATCTCCTTGCTATCCAGCTGGCTGAATTTCAGGAAACGGATGTACTTCAGCACATCCGCCAACTGTTCGTCGGGAAGGGTTGAAATCTCCAGCATGATGTTTTTTTCCATATCGGTCATGGCACACCTCACGCGGTAATTATACCTTCCCTCATCGGGCTTCCATGAGCCTCCCCCTTCCTCCAGTTCCAAGTGGTCATCTCATCTTATGGGCGGCTCGCCGCTAAGAGCCTATCTGGTTAACCCTGCTCCCGGCGGCTGGAGCGCTAAGGCACTTCGTAAATCACCACATTCCCTTCCTGGAAGATGGGTGTGAGGAAGGGACTGAACTTCGCTTCATTGATGGTCAGGGAGAGGCGTTCAAGGTTTCCAATGTAAATGTAGCGGATATTGTATTGTTGGATGATGGCTTGCGCTTCCTCCCAGCGGGCGGTGGTGTACAGGCGGGTGATGTCTTCGCGACGTGTGCCTTGCAGAGCGTAACTTCCGCGCCATTGGGCTTCGTGACCGGGCCAGCCGAGGACGGTCTGCAAGCCGGTGTACATGGAGACGCGTCCGTAGGCGCTGTATCC
>JAUXWL010000118.1 GCA_030680155.1 Anaerolineales bacterium | reverse complement strand
TTTACCGGGCGCTGTCAAAGTCGCGCACAAAACAGGCTGGTCGGACGATTTCTTTCACGACATCGGCATCGTCTTTCCGCCCAGGCGCAAGCCGTATATCATCTCGCTCTTCACGCATGGCTTTTCTGTAGACACGGAAGCACATGAGTGCATGGCACAGATTTCAAAAACCGTTTATGAAGGAATTTTATGACCACCCTTTCCACTCTCACATATTACCCGATCAAAGCCTGCCGCGGATTTGACGTGCCCGCCAGCAATGTCGAACGCATGGGTCTCGAACATGACCGCCGTATGATGGTCGTCACGCCCGATGGCGGTTTTCTCACCCAGCGCGAATATCCGCGCCTGGCGCTGATTACGCCGATGCTCAAAAACGATTCACTCACTCTCTCTGCGCCGAATTTCGACGCAATCCACATTGGCATTCAAAAATCAGGCACACCCACACCAGTGGATGTTTGGGCAAGCAAAGGCGTGGACGCCATCGATCAAGGCGACGAGGCCGCCGTGTGGTTATCGGATTGGCTTGGCGCGTCGGTACGCCTCGTCCACATCGCGGATGGATTCAAACGCACATTGAATCCGAACTATGCCATCAACATGGATGACCACACGGGGTTTGCGGACGGCTACCCGATCCTCGTCATCTCGGAAGAATCGCTTCAGGACTTAAACTCGCGGCTTGATTCGGCGCTGCCGATGAATCGATTCCGCCCGAACCTGGTGGTCAAAGGCTGTGCGCCGTTCGCGGAAGATACATGGAAGCGCATCCGCATTGGGGATGTGGAAATGGCGCTGGTCAAACCGTGTGCGCGCTGCGTGGTGACGACGATTGACAAGGAAACATTAGAGAAAAGCAAGGAGCCGCTGAAGACTCTCGGCGCGTATCGCAAGCATGAGTTGGGAGCGATCTTCGGGATGAATGTCATTCCGTTAAGTGAGGGCAGGCTTGAGGTTGGCATGAGCGTGGAGGTTTTGGAATAATGGACTTGATCGATATTCTCGGCTGGATCGGCTCGGCAACCTATCTATCAGCCTTTGCATTGAACTCCGCCAGGAAAGTAACCAGCGACTCGGTCACATATCAGGGCATGAACA
>JAUXWL010000103.1 GCA_030680155.1 Anaerolineales bacterium | reverse complement strand
GCGTTGCGTCTTTGCGATAAGGTTTGGCATCTTTGCCTTCTACACAATTTTAGATTTGGAATTGCTGTCCAGAAAGAGCCGTATTTTCGAGGCGAAACCGAACGGAAATGGCTCAGCTCCTTGAAATGACTTATGAGCGTTTATTTTTTTCGTTGGACGCGCGCTATCTGGGAAAGTTCCTGAATAAGGGTGCGAAGTTCATTGGGCGCGGATGTATCGTTGGTGTAGACGGTATGCTTCAACTTCTCGGTTGTGACGGTGATGGCGTATTGATAACCGTCTGGAACGGGAGGAGTGGGGGGATTCTCTGGCAGCGTGAAAAAATTTACTTCGTCCAGAAGCAGGCGCAAGGCCGCGGCTTGAGGCGAGGGGATTTCATCCAGGTTGATGGTCTGGCTGATCTTTAGTCCCATGAGTCCGCCGGTGCGTTCAAAGAGTATCCGCATCATTCTCCCACACGGACTTTGAATCCGAGGGCGCCCAGCACGGCGCTTAGACAGCCGCTGGGTGCGTCGCCGCCAACAGTAATGCCGACTGCAGCCCAGCCTTTTTCGACGGCTTTTTGTTCGAGGCTGTTCGCGCCAAAGAGTTCACTTGCGGCTTGGGTGGTGAGGTTGCAGGCTTCCTGAAAGGTGGAACGTTCCTGAAGTTTGTCGGCGAGGGTTTTGTACCAAATGAGACCCGCTTTCTCCCATGCGTGGCCGCCCAACTCAAGCGCGGCGACATAAAAGGCGTGATTGGGAATGCCTGAGTTGATGTGTACGCCGCCGTTATCCTCCACGGTGCGGACGTAATCCTTCATGTGCGCGGGCTGCGGGTCTTTGCCGAGGATGGGGTCGTTGTATGCGGTTCCGGGAGCTTTCATGCTGCGGATGCCGACGCCGTTGACGTTGGATGTGAACAGGCCTTCGCCGATGATCCAATCCGCCTGGTCGGCGGTTTGTTTGCGTTGATATTGCTTGACCAACGAGCCGAAGACATCGGAAAGGGATTCGTTGAGCGCGCCGGATTGATCCCAATAGGCGAGGTTGGCTTCGTGTTGGGTGACGCCGTGAGTCAGTTCGTGTGCGATGATATCGAGAGAGATCGTGAAGCGGTTGAACAGACGGTCTGCGGCTGGCAGGTCTTCATCGCCGTCACCATAGACCATTTGTTTGCCGTCCCAAAAGGCGTTGTCGTATCCTTTTTGATAGTGGACGGTGGAGTTGAGCTTCATGCCCTTGTTGTCGATGGAGTTGCGTTCATATATATCAAAATAAAGGTCATAGGTCACCCCTGAGCCGTCATAGGCTTCATTGACCGCCGGGTCGGTGGATGCGGGGTCGCCTTCGCTTCGCACCAACGTGCCGGGCAGTTGGGCGCCATTCTTTGCATCGTAAATGTCGCGGTGTTTATTCCCGGTAGGGACATCTCTTGCAAGGAAGGCGGACAGCGAACTCATTATCCGCCGCTGACCGCGTATCTGTTCGGATGTGATCAGGGTACGGAGCGCCGTATCACGCTGGGCGGGGCTGCCGTTTCGAACGATCTCTTGAAGCATGTGGGGGGGAGTGATACAGAAAATGGAATGACAAGTATGCATGGTTTCTCCTTTCACAACAACCTGTAAGGGTCTGTAAATAAATAGATTTCCTCATGCGCCCTCATACCCCTTCGGGGCACTTTCCCCAGCCCTTCCCCCGAAAGGGGAAGGGAGTCCCCTCTCCCTTCGGGAGAGGGTTAGGGTGAGGGAAAAACGTCCTCGCATGAATAGGCGCGGGAAGTTATTCTTT